>JAFGLK010000397.1 GCA_016928125.1 Anaerolineae bacterium | reverse complement strand
TAGGCCTTCGCCACCACGTTCATCTCCTCGATCAGCACATACGGCAGCTTGAGGCTGTAGTAGACCCACTGGCTCTCCTGGCTGATCGCCGCGACGCGCCGCAGCACGTCGTACACGTTCCCCGCGATGGAAACGTCCTTCACCCGGCCGACGATCTCGCCATGCTCGATCTTGAACGCCAGGCTGAGGCTGTTGGAAAAGGCGCCCGAGATCACGTTCCCCTGGCCAAGCCCCAGGGCATCCTCCACCAGCAGGCCCTCGTCGAGGCCCGCGATCATCTCCGCCAGGGGCGTCGTCCCGCCCTGAATCATGAGGTTGGTGAACGAGGGGCCGGGCGGGCTGAAGAGGCTGCGCGAACCGTGGCCGGTGGACGCGACCCCCGCCTGCGCCGCGGTGCGCAGATCGTAGATAAAGCCCTGCACGACGCCCGCGTCGATCAGCGTGCGGCGCCGATGGACCACCCCCTCGTCGTCGTGGCTGGCGCTGGCGAAGCGTCCATCCAGCAGCGGGTCGTCCATCAGCGTGAGTTGCGTGTCAAAGAGCTGGCGCCCGACCTTGTCCGCCATGGGCGAGACCCCGCGGTAGACGTTGCGCCCGTTGAGGCCCTCCATCAGCGGCAATGCTAGCACCAACGCGCCTGACGGCGCAAAGAGCACTGGCATGCGCCCCGAGCGAAGGCTGGCGTCGCGCTTGGCCAGCTCCAGTTTGTGCGCCAGGCGACGGACGCCCTGGAGATAATCCTCCTCCCACAGCGTGGTGCCCGACATGTCGTACAGCATCAGCACATCGTTCTCCTGCACGCGCGAGGCCTGCACGTTGAGCGAGAGCGGCGAGCGCTCGACGGCTACCTGGGCGCCAGCGCCGTTGCGGATCGTGACATGCTGCACGCCGCGGCGGATCTCCGCCTCGACCTGCACCGTCGGCTCGGCCGCCAGGATCGCCGCGACGCACTCCTGGCCCATGGCCACCATGCGCTCCACCGACAACTCGGCCACTTCCGAATCGTACGTGGCCACTTCGGGCGCCTGCTCCGGCCCCGGGAAGGCGATCGGGATGGCGTCGCCATAGGCGGCCGACTCAAGGGCGTTGCGGACGACCCGCTCCCCCGCCGAGAGGTCGCTGGAGGCGGCGAACCCGATGCGCCCATCCACCACGGCCCGGACCGCCACGCCCGTGGTCTCTGAGACCTGGCTGGCCTTGAGGCGGTTCGCCTCGTAGCGCACGCTGGTGGATTCGCTGCGGATCTCCATCACCTCGGCCTGCTCGGCCTCGCCCCTCAGCCGTTCCAGGATATCCATCTGCCTCTCTCCTCGTATGTTATGTGGCCGAGCGGAGCTCACTTGCCGCCGATGGTGACGTTTTGGATGCGCACATGCGGCGAGCCGAAACCCACCGGCAGGCCGTTCTGGCCGCCCTTGCCGCAGCCGCCGCCTGACTGTCCCCAGACAAAGTCGCTCCCGATGGCGTCAATGTTCGCCAGCGTCGCGAACAGATTGCCGGCCAGGATCACATCCTTGACCAGTTCGGCGATCTGGCCGTCGCGGATCATGTAGGCGTAGGCCGAGGAGAAGGAGAAATTCTCCAGCGCCGTCTCGCCGCCATAGGCGTCGCAGGCGTACACCCCCAGCCTGATGTCGCCGATCAGCTCCTCAAAGGGCGTCTCACCCGCCTCGATGGCCGTGTTGGTCATGCGCACGATGGGCGGGTAGCGGTAGGTGAGGGCCCGGGCGTTGCCCGTGGGGCGCTCGCCCATCTTGGCCGCCGTCTCGCGCGAGTGCAGCCGGCCCACCAGTACGCCCGCCTTGATCAGATCGCTGCGGCCGGTGGGCGTGCCCTCGTCATCGTAGAGGTGGGTGCCCTGCAGCCCCGGCAGCGCCCCGTCGTCATAGATCGTCAGGATGTCGCGGCCGAAGCGCCGCCCCAGCACCATCGTCTTCTGCGCCTGGGGGTTCTCGTACACGAAATCCGACTCGGAGAGGTGGCCGAACGCCTCGTGGACGAAAACGCCCGCGAGTTGCGGGTCGAGCACCACCGGATAGCGGCCGCCCACCACCGTCTCGGCGGAGAGGAGTGCCACCGCGCGCTGGGCCATCGTCTCGGCCAGCGGCTCGAGCCCCTCCACGAACTCGAACCCGCGCTGCCCTGAGCGGCTCTCGTGGGCACGCTGCACATTGTCGCCGTCGCGGGCCGTGGCCATCAGGAACACGGTCACCCTGGGGCGCTCTTCCTCGATATAGCTGCCTTGCGAGTTGGCGTACACGACGCGCCGAAAGCTGTCGCTGTACGACGAGCGCGTGTCCACGATCTTGTCGCTGGTGCCCAGGACCAGCGCGTTGTAGCCCTCGATCAAGGCCTTTTTGCGCGCCAGGGGCAGCCCGCGAAAGTCGTTGCCCAGCGTGGCCACCAGATGGTCCTCGACGGCCGGCACTGGCGCCAGCCCGATCGGCTCCTCGGGGTGGGCCACGCAGGCGCAGCGATAGGCCTGCTCCACCTTGTCGGCCAGGTCGCTGCGATCGTTGAAGGTGGCCATGCCCCACCCGCCTGTGCGGCACAGGCAGCGCACGATGCCGCCCGCGTCGATCACGGCGCTGACGCTCTCCAGCTCCTTGCCGCGGTACGAGACGACCGTGGCCTCGCGCTCCTCCAGGCGGATCTCGGTATAGTCGGCCTTGCTGGCCGCCAGCGCGGCCTGGATACGATCTCGCATGCTGCACCCTCCCTTCGCCTTGGCCTGCACGCCATTCTACGCGCCGTAGAGCGGGTTGGCAAGGAGAGGTGCCGCAGTCCCGCCGCCAGGGCGCCTCCGATCGGCCGTCGACTGGCTCTCGGAGCCCACATCGTGTAGACTCACCCATAGCGATCGGATCCCGCTGGAAGCCTGCGCGCCTGGCGCGCAGGCCCAGCAATCTGTGAGGGGAGCAGTATGGAGCTCAAAGACCAAGTCGTGCTCATCACCGGCGGCGGCACCGGCCTGGGCCGCACCATCGCGCTGGCCATGGCCGACGAGGGCGCCCATCTGGCCATCGGCTACTCCAAATCCGAGGCGGACGCCTTGGCCACGGCGAAGGAGCTGCAGGGTCGCGGCGCCAGGGCCATGGCCGTTCAGGCCGACGTCGCCTCCTCGGCCGAGGTCGTGGCCATGGTCGCGGCGGTGATGCAGGCCTACGGCAGGATCGACGTGCTGATCAACAATGCCGGGTTCACCGTGTTCGTGCCCTTTGACGACCTGGACGGTATGGAGGAGGCCGACTGGGATCGCCTCATGGCCGTCAACGCCAAAGGGCCTTTCCTGTGCTGCAAGGCCGTCGTTCCCATCATGCGAGCCCAGGGCGCGGGGCGCATCGTGAACATCGGCACCATCTCGGGCATTCGGCCGATGGGCAGCAGCCTCGGCTACTCGGTCTCCAAGGCCGCGCTGGCCCATTTCACCAAATGCCTGGCCAGAGGCGTGGCGCCCGCCATCACGGTCAACATGATCTCGCCCGGTTCCATGCTCACCCGCTGGGTGCCCAACCGCACCGAGGAGAGCATCCGCAACACCATCGAGGCGGCCCCCTTGAAGCGCTTCTCCGAGCTGGAGGACGTGGCGGCCGCCGTGCTCATGGTGGCCAGAAACGACAGCATGACCGGGCAGGTGGTCGTCGTGGATGCGGGCGTCTCGCTGGTGGCGTGACCGCGCCGCACGCCCGGCGGCCGTCGTGCGCTGACGAAAGCCTGGAGGCAGGTGTAGATGTCGACGGGAGCTAGACCCGATCCTTTGCCGCAGCCCGAGCGGATGCTGGTGCACAACGCTGACGTGTGCGTCGGCTGCGGCATCTGCGAGCTGAGCTGCTCGCTGAGCCATCAAGCGGCGTTCAGCCGGAACGTGGCCCGGCTCAAGCTGCACCGCAACTACTACCGGGGCCAGTGGGATGGCACCGGCCAGTTCCGCGTGGACCTCTGCCAGCAGTGCCCCTGGCCCGAATGCCTGTATGCCTGCCCCACCGGCGCCCTGACGCTGGATCCGCAGACCCACGCGCGCGTCATCGATCCCCAGGTGTGCATCGGTTGCCAACGCTGCCTTCGGGCCTGCCCGTATGGCATGATCACCTTCGATCCGGCGCGGGGGGTGTGCATCAAGTGCGATCTGTGCGGCGGCGATCCCGAGTGCGTCAAGCAGTGCCCGGCCAGCGGCAACGGCGCGCTCCAGTACGTGGAGCGACGGGGGGCGAGATGACGGATTTGAACGGATGGGCAGGCAAGATCCTCAGGGTGGACCTGACCAGCGGCGCGATGGTCGAGGAGGACACGGCGCCCTATATCCCGTTCGTCGGCGGGCGCGGCCTGGGCCTCAAGGTGATCTGGGACGAGGCGCCCGAGGTCGGCGCGTTCGACGAGGAGAACCGCCTGGTGCTGGCCACCGGCCCGCTCACCGGCATCCCCACACCCGGCGCCGGGCGCTGCACGGTCATCTCGATCTCGCCGCATACCTACCCCCGAGAGCAGGCCACCAGCAGCAGTATCGGCGGCTTTTGGGGGCCGGAGCTCAAGTTCGCCGGCTATGACGCGGTGATCCTGCAGGGGCGCTCGCTCAAGCCCGTCTATCTCTGGATCCACGCCGATCGCCGGGGCAGGCCCGTCACGGAGCTGCGCTCGGCCGCCGAGCTTTGGGGCCTCGACACCTTTGAGACCCAAAAGGCCTTGCAGCGAGACCTCGGTTCCGAGGCGGAAGTGCTGTGCATCGGCCCCGCGGGCGAAAACCGCGTGCGCAGCGCCTGCCTGTTCCACGGCACGGGACACGCGGCGGGGCAGGGGGGCTTTGGCGCCGTGATGGGCGACAAGCGCCTCAAGGCCGTGGCCGTGCACGGCGTGGGCAGCGTGCGGGTGGCTGACCCCGTCGCGCTCACCGAGGCACTCGCCCACGCCCGGCGGCTGGTCGGCACGGCGGCCCACTGGCCGCTGCCCAGCGCGCCCTTCTGGCTCTATCATCAGGATCCCCACGATCTGAGCCGCCAGGCCTATCGCACCAGTTATACCCTCCAGCGCCAGTCCTGGATCCTTGAGGAGGGCTACGCCACGGTCCACAAGAACTCGTCCTGTTTCGGCTGCCCGGTGGCCTGCTACAACTACCTTTACATGGCCAAGGCTGGCCTCTATGGCGGCGGCGACTACAACTGCGTGCTCTGGCACCTCTCGCCCAGGAACGAGATGACCTGGGCCGCCAAGCAGCTCTGCGACCGCCTGGGCATCAACGACTATGAGGCGCAGCTCTACGCCGAGTGGGCGCACTATCTCCACGAACGCGGGCGCCTGCAGGAGCTGGGCCCCGATCTGCCGCCGCCTACGGATCCCCACGGCGTGTTTGCGACCGCCCTGGCTCGCAAGATCGCCTACCGCGAGGGGGCCGGGGCGGTTCTGGCCGAGGCCATGGCGCGCGCCGCTGAGGAACTCGGCCTGTTCGACGAGCTGATGGTGACCGAGGAGCTCCGCTACGGCAGCCACGGCATGATGGACCACTGGGGCCCGCGCGACTGGGGCATGGTCCAGGACCTGGTGTGGGCAGTCGAGAACCGCGATCCCAATCGCCACGACCGCCCCGGATTGAGCGCCGGCCATTACGGCTGGGACCCGCGCGGGGGCATCGACTGGCATGAGGTGGCGCTCCCCATTGCCGAGGCGCACTTTGGCTCGGCCCGGGCCATCTCGCCGCAGGGGCTGCGCGGCGACTATCACCCCGCCCAGGCCCGCTTTGCAGCCTTCATCCACAAGCGGAGCTGTCTGAAGGACTCGCTCCCCTTGTGCGACTGGCAGTTCCCGATCTACATCAGCCCCCTGAAGGAGCGCCAGCCGCCCTACTGCGGCGATCTCAGCGTGGAGAGCCAGCTCTATTCGGCGATCACCGGCCATGAGCTGGACATGGCCGGGCTCGATCGGGCGGGCGAGCGCATCTGGAACCTCCAGCGCGCGCTGACCATGCGCCAATGGCGCACGGCCAACCTGCGCGAGGCCCACGACAGGCTGCCCGAGCGCTTTTTCATGCACACGGGCGAGGTCGAGACGCCCATCGGGCGCGGTGAGTGGGACCAGGCCCGCACCGACTACTATCACGAGCTGGGCTGGGACACGGCCAGCGGCGCGCCGACTCGCCAGGCCTTGGAGGCGTTGGGGTTGGGGGGCGTCGCCGCCGAGCTGGAGGGGCACGGGTTGTTGCCGCTGGTGGATGGCGAGCCCGGCCGTTAGGCCGCGCGTCGGCCCCCATGCAGGCCCAGGCGACCGCGCTGACCTGCGCCGGCCGGTTCCGGCCCTACAAGCCCGTCCTGCCCATGACCGTGACGATCCGCATGAAGACGGTCGCTGCCGCCCAGGCCGCCGCGCTCAGGCCAGGCGTCGAGCGCCTGGCCGACCACACCGTCCAGGGCCGCATCGACCGCCAGTGCGACGTGGTGGTCAAGTGGATCCTGGGGACGAGGCTGAACATGCCCGAGGCGCGCGGAACGCGCCGGGCCCGCTCCGTCTCGGCCGCCAGGCGGTGTGACGCCCGAACGGGGCTGCGCCCCTCCCAAGGTGCCGCATGAGCGGCAGCGGTCCGGTTCGGAGACACTTGTCCTCACCGCCCCGCGCGGTTGATGAGTCGAGCAGGCAAGGCGCCCGAGCGCACGAGAGAAAGGATGAGCCGATGGGTCGATTCGAGGTCCTGCTGGAGGCGGGCGCCCCGCACGGCGACCTCTATGAGCTGGAGCAGACCACCTGCTACCACGTGTGGGATCGCTGCTCCGGAGCGGTTGTGCTCTCCTTCCGCGAGGAGATGG
>JAFGLK010000396.1 GCA_016928125.1 Anaerolineae bacterium | reverse complement strand
TGCAACTGAAGCGCGTGAACGGCATCATAGGCCGTGAGGCCCAGCTTGAGCAGGGCCATGCGGCGCGGGCTCACGCCAGCACGCTCCCCACGAACTCGGGCCGCCCGCGGGCGAAAGCCTGGGCCGGCATGGCGCGCTTGCCGGCCATCTGCACCTGCTCCAGGACCAGCACGCCCGCGCCTGTGGCCACGGCGAGGGTACCGTGCACCTCGAGCACGCTGCCGGCATCGCCGTGGGCCTGCACGCTGGCGACCGGGTGGGCCCGCAGGATCTTGAACGTCTCGCCCGCGTAGGTCGTATAGCTTCCTGGCCACGGGGTCAAGGCGCGGATCTGGCGATCGATCTCGACGGCGCACCGACCCCAGATGATGCGCCCCTGCTCCTTGGCCAGCATGGGGGCGTAAGTCGCGCGGGCATCATCCTGCGGCCGCGGCTCGATCTCGCCGCCCAGCCAGGCGGGCAGCGTCTCGATCAGCAGTTCCGCGCCCAGATCGGCCAGCTGGGCGGCGAGGGTCTCGGTGGTGTCGTCGGGGGCGATGGCCAGGCGTCGCTGCGCGAGGATCGCGCCAGTGTCCATGCCCTCATCGGTGAGCATCAGGGTGACGCCGGTCTCGGCCTCGCCCTGCAGGATGGCGGCGGCGACGGGCGCTGCGCCGCGGTACTTGGGCAGCAGGGAGGCGTGCACGCCAATGACCCCGTGGGGCGGGATCTCGAGCACGTCGCGGCGCAGGATCTGGCCATAGGCAGCCAGCACAAACACGTCCGCGCCCAGCGCCCGCAGTCGGGCCAGCGTCTCGGCGTCGCGACGCAGTCGGGCGGGCTGCAGCGCCATCACGCCGCGGGCCTGGGCCAGCTCCTTCACCGGCGGCGCCTGCAGGCTGCGCCGACCTCGGCCAGCCGGCCGATCGGGCTGGGTGACCACGGCCAGAACCTCATGCTGCGCGAGCAGCGCCTCGAGCACGGGCACGCCGAATTCGGGCGTCCCGAAAAAGACCACGCGCGCCATGTTGCCTCCTTCCCGCCGTCCG
Source organism: Anaerolineae bacterium (assembly GCA_016928125.1). The sequence goes on along the minus strand of JAFGLK010000396.1, from coordinate 2,828 downwards.
CCCGCTGAGCTTGTCGAAGCGGGCTCGAAGCGGGGCGCTTGGTGCTTCGCCCCTAGCCCGCGCCGCTCTGGATCAGCGCCACGACCACGATGCCCAGCAACACCACGACCGAGATCAACGCCACCGCCCAACTGGCCATGCGCTGTCGCATACGTCTGTCCTCCAAGCGTCCGCTAGTTCAGATCGAACCGCTCCATGTGCACCCGGCGCTCCGCCACGCCCAATCTGGCCAGCGCCGACTCGACCGCATTCAGCATGCCCGTCGGCCCGCAGAGGAACACCCGATAGCTCAGCCCCTCCGGCAGGTGGCGCGCCAGCATGGGCTGGGTCACATAGCCGACCTCGCCCTCCCAGCCCTGTGGCGGTTGCTCCAGCACGTGCACCACCTTCAGGTTCAGCTCGCGCTCCAGTTCGTCCAGCTCCTCGCGAAAGGCGATCGATTCCCAATCGCGGCTGCCGTACAGCAGCGTCATCGGGCGGCCGTCGCTCCGATCGGCCATAGTGCGCAGGATGCTCATGATCGGCGCGATGCCCACACCTCCGGCGATGAGCACGAGGCTGGCCGCATCGCCATAGCGGTCGGGGCTGAAGGAGCCATAGGGGCCATCGATGTAGACGTGCTGGCCAGGCTGCAACTGCCCGATCGTGGCGGTGAAATCGCCCAGCTCCTTGATGGCGAACTCGACGTGCCCCTGACGCTCGCTGCTGGAGGAGAAGGAGAAGGGATGCTCATGCGCCGCAAAGGGCGAGCGCCAGGCGGTCAGCCAGGCGAACTGGCCGGGCTGGAAACGCAGCCCAAAGTGTCCCAGCGGCTCCAGCGCCAGGCTCCAGGTGGCGCCCCGCTCCGACCGCACCTCCACCACCCGATAGGGCCGCCGCAGCATGCGCCACGGCTTGTACACGCGCAGATAGGCCACCAGCAACACGCACACGCCGCCATAGATCAGCCAGAGCGTCTGCTTGACCGGCGTGCCGGTGTAGCGGCCCACCATGTAGGCGTGGATCATCACCGCCGCCATGGCCAGCACGGCCAGGACCCCATGTGACATGCGCCAGAGCACATATTCGATCTTGATCTGACGCCGCCAGATCGAGATGGCCATCAAGACCAGGATAAAGACCACCGAGCCCACGCCCCAGCGCGCCCGCCAGGGCGCGGTGAACACGTTCAAGAGCTGCAAGGCCCAGTCGAAGCGCAGAAACAGGATCGCCGGGTGGACCAGCCAGAGGGCCAGCGTCACATACGCTATGCGGTGGTGGAAATAGTACACGATGTCGCTGCCAAAGGGCGCCTTGACCGCGGTGATGCGCGCCGTGAGGACGAAATGCAGTGCCATCAGCCCGATCCCCACAAACCCGGCCGCCACCGAGAGCTCGCGCAGGAACTCGCGCCCCATGGGCCGCTCGCCCACCAACATGAACACGAGCGGTGCCAGAGCAAAGAGCAGATACAGCGCCAACCAGAGCATGCCCATACGCCGATGATCGTAGTCCAAGGTTGCCTCCCTCAATCCGGACCGGTTCGGAAGACGCGATGCGCTATCCATTCGACCCATAGCATCTCGTCAGATGATTATAGGGAGGAGGGGCTAGGCGTCAAAGCCGTTTGGGCAGCGGGGACGCCTACGGGCACCTTGAGGCGACGACGGCCTGCTTCGCGTCCCCCAATTCCAGATGCGATTGTGGGCCACTTTGGCGCACGACGCGGTGGGTGTATGATTGCTGGTCACTGCCCGACCCAGGAGGATGTGCGACATGAGGCCTGCGCCATTCCAGCTCGAACGCTATTTCGCCCGGCACGAGTTCTCGGCTCCTTACCTGCTGTGCGCCTCCGACGGCGAGCCGCTCACGCTGGCCGAGCTGCTAGCCTGGGCCGATGAGGAATGCCTGCACCTCTGGCACAGCCTCTCGCTGGGTTACACGGAATCGGCGGGCCATCCCCGGCTGCGCCAAGCGATCGCGGCCCTGTACGAACACGCCGCGGCCGAGGATGTGCTGGTGGTGGCCCCCGAGGAGGGCATCCTGATCGTCATGCTGGCGCTGCTCTCGGCGGGCGACCATGTGGTGACCACCTTCCCCGCCTACCAGTCGCTCTATGCGCTGGCCGAGAGCCTGGGCTGCCGCGTGGAACGCTGGCTGCCGCGTATGGCGCAGGGGCACTGGCGCTTTGATGTGGACGATCTGGCGGCGTTGCTGCGCGACGACACGCGCCTGGTGGTGATCAACTTTCCCCACAACCCCACCGGCGCGCTGATTCGCCGCGAGGAGCTGGACGAGATCCTGGCGCTGGCCCGCGCCCGGGCCAGCGCCGTGTTCTCCGACGAGATGTACCGCCTGCTGGAACATGACCCCGCGGCCAGGCTGCCTGCAGCCTGCGACCTGGATCAGGGCGCGGTCAGTCTGGCGGGCCTCTCGAAGGCCTACGCCCTGCCAGGCCTGCGCATCGGCTGGCTCGTGACCCGCGATCAGGATCTATATCGCTCGCTGGCTGAGCTCAAGGACTATACCACCATCTGCAGCAGCGCGCCCAGCGAGATCCTGGCGCTCATGGCCTTGCGGGCCGGCGAGCGGGTCCTCGGGCGGCTCAGGGCCATCCTGGGCGATAACCTGGCCGCGCTGGGGGCTTTTGGCTCGCGTTGGAGCCATCGCCTGGAGTGGCTGCCGCCCGAGGGGGGGACGGTGGCCTTCCCCAGGCTGGTCGACGCCACGCCGGCGGCGCGCTTCTGCGAGGAGCTTCTGGCCAGCCAGGGCGTGCTGCTTCTGCCCGGCGAGGTGTACGCCTATCCCGGCAATCACCTGCGGCTGGGCTATGGGCGGCGCAATCTGCC
>JAFGLK010000395.1 GCA_016928125.1 Anaerolineae bacterium | reverse complement strand
GTTACGTGCGGGCCATTTTGTCCGTCCTGGAGGCCTCCGAGACGACGCGGGTGCCGGTGGTGGGTTTCGTGGATACCTCGCGCGCTCGCGATTTCGCCACCGCCTTGAGTCGCTTGCGCGACATCCCAGCCCAACCCCCGGGCGACGCGGCCCTTTTGGCCCCGCTGATGGGCTGGGGCGACCGCACCGAGCTTTTGCGCTGCGCCCGTGACGACCGCCTGGCCGGGCAGTTGGCCCCCGAGTTGGGCTACTATGAGCACGTGCTCTTTACCTACCTCAAGACCACCGCCTCGGGGCCGCCGGCGCGGCTCGATCTGCCCGATTGGCTCCTCGAGGCCGGCTTGGTCGAGTGGGTGCTCGACGCGGTGCGCGCCGAGTGCATTGTGGGCACCGGCTATCCCTATGCCATTGAGACGGCCGACGCGGTGAGTGTGATCACCTTACGGGACCGCGAGCAGTTCTATCGCGTCTTTCAGGATTTCTTGGGGAGCATGAACATCGAGTTGCGCTATGCGCGCAAGGCCTACAGCAAGCGGGGGCGCCGCTAGAAGCAAGTGCTCGGCGTCCCGCTCAGTGGAGTCAAGCCATGCACATCGGCAAGATCGTCAGCTCGAACTCGCATATCGACTATATCTGCCAGGTCTTTGGCCCCGGAGAGGAGGACCCGGCCCCTGCGCCGCAGGACTATGGCTTTGGCGTGTTCGTGCGCATCGCGACCGAGGGCGAGCGCGACCTGATCGGCATCATCTACGACACCACGTTGCGCAATCCCGAGTTTGGCAACCTGGGGCCGCGTCTCTCGCCGCAGGAGGACCTGGCCGTCTTCTCGCCCGACTATTTGGCGGAAAAGGTCACGCTGGTCGCCATCGCAGTGCTGGGCGAGATGGATCGGGGCGGCCAGGCCGAGCAGCGCATCCCGGTGGCTGCGGCCCCCATCGATGCCTATGTGGAGCCGCTCGACCGCGACGGGCTGCTGGCCTTCCACCGCCAGGGCGGGCGCCTTCAACTGGGCTATCTGCCCCTGCTGGCCCGCATGAACCACCCCCTGGCCACCTTTTTGATGCAGAGCATCATGGACCAACTGGGCCAGCTCTTCCCCGAGAGCCGTCAGCGCCTCTCGGTGCTGGCGGGCAACCTGGCCTGGAAGTCGCGCGTCGAGCCCATCGGCTGAGAGGAATCGCATGACCACCAACACCCCTATCGGCACGACCAAAGGCCCCGGAGAGACCCCCAACGAGTTCACCTTTGTGGCGCCCGACCCCGAGCAGCGCGTCAAGTATGGCGAGTTCGTCTACTATGTGGCGGACGTCGAGGGCGTCGAGCGGCCCATCCTGGGGCGGGTGAGCGCCCGGCGGCCCTTGCGTCTCTACCCCGATAGCTTTATGGCCGACCCGAGCATCTCGCCTCGGGAGGTGGCCGGGCTGCTGGGATTCGACCAGCAGAGTCACGAGCTGTTTGAGATCGCGGCGAACATCATCGGCTATCATGACCCGAGCCTGGGCTTTGTGAACCCTCGCGTGCCGCCTCGCTCGGGGGAGCCGATCTACATCGCCCCCGACGCCATGCTCGCCGACGTGCTCTGCGGCCTGCGCCCAGAGGCGCTGGGCGCCGTGCACATCGGCTCGCTCCTCAGTCGGCCGCGCGACGCTGTGCCGATCGTGCTGGATGCGCGCGGCTTTACCAGCACGCACTTGGCGATCATCGCCTCCACCGGCTCGGGCAAGAGCTACCTGGCGGGCGTGATGATCGAGGAGTTGATGCGGCCGCACAATCGCGCTGCCATTCTGGTGATCGATCCCCACGGCGAGTACGATACCCTGACCGCCTTGCAGGGGCATCCCGGATTTCAGGCGGCAGACTATCGTGCCGAGGTGAGGGTAGTGCGCCCCGCTGACATCAAGGTGCGCGTGTCCTCTCTCACGCTGGGGGACCTGAGCTATCTGCTGCCCAACCTGACGGAAAAGATGCACTTTGTGCTGCGCCAGGCACTCCAGCAGGTCAATCGGGGGGCGAACAGGGACAAATGGACGCGCAACCAGCTCATGGTGGCCATTCGCTCAGGCGGTGGCCCGCCCGAAACCGATCCGGAGGCTGAGGAAGATCCCACCGTGGGCGCGCTGATCTGGCGCATCCAGTCGGTGCTGGTGAACTCGAGCATCTTTGATGATTTCGCCAGCCTGCCGCTCACCGATCTGTTCCGGCCAGGGCAGTGCACGGTCTTGCAGCTCAACGAGATCGGCGAGCGCGAGCAGCAGATCATCGTGGCCACCCTCTTGAGGCGGCTCAACAACGCGCGCATGGAGACGGTGCGCGGACGGGCCGGGCCGGGCGATGAGAACCATCTGCCCTATCCTGCCTTTGTGCTGCTTGAGGAGGCGCACAACTATGCCCCCGCTGGGGCAGAGTTGGTCACCACGCCGATCCTCAAGCGTATCCTGGCCGAGGGGCGCAAATTCGGGGTCTCAGTGGGATTGATCAGCCAGCGGCCAGGGAAGCTGGACGGCGATGTGCTCTCGCAGTGCATGACCCAGTGCATCATGCGCATCGTCAACCCGGTGGACCAGGCGCGCATCGCCGAGAGCGTGGAGACGGTCGGGCGCGATCTGCTCAATGAGCTGCCGGCCCTCAGCCGCGGCCAGGTGATCGTGGCGGGGGCCTCCGTGAATACGCCTGTGCTGGTGCAGGTGCGTGAGCGCATCACGCCCCATGGCGCCGAGAACCCGGATGCCCCGCAGCAATGGCGCGCCTACTTTTCCGCCGAGAGCGCCGAGGCGCGTGCGCGAGATGGGGCCCCGCCGTCAGATGACGCGCGACGCGCGGCCCGAGACCGCATGGGGGGGCAGGGCCTGCCGTTCTGAGGGCCTGGCCTGGAAGGGGCTCCTCCCAATGGTGCGGTACGTTGGCCCAGCCCCTTGCGGCGCGGAGCTGATCTCGGCGTTGCCCGAGGCCGCCAGGATGCGCAAGATCACCTCGAGGGTCGAGCTTTGTCGCCCTCCTCTGGGCTGGCCTCCTGTGGGGCCGGCTTTTCGCCCGCCGCGCTCCCTGTTGCCTGACCCCTTTGCTCGTCGAGGAATGCCAGCCCGTTCTGGATCACACGCTGCAGCTCGCCTATCTGGTGCCCTAATTCGCGCAGCTTGGTCTCGGCATAGGCGTCTGAGCCCGTGCGGATGCGCAGCGCATCGTCCTCAGCCGCCTGGATGATGGCCTCCGAGCGCGCTTGGGCTTCCTGGCGCAGCGCATGCTCATCGAGCATGCGAGCCGCATCCTGGCGCGCCTGGGCGATGATCCGACGCGCCTCCTCGTGGGCCTGGGCGATGTACTGGTCCCGTTCGAGCTGCATCTCTCGGGCCTGCTTGATCTCCTGAGGGATCGCGATGCGCATCTGATCGATGAGGTTGTAGACCGCGCGTTCATCGATCGCCACACGATTGGTGAAGGGTGAATGCCGGCCCGCCTCCAGCAGCTCTTCGAGCCTGTCGATGAGAGATAGTATGTCGATCTCGATCACCCCCTCTCGACCCAGGGATACTGAGCAGCTGGCGCTGCTCTAGTGCCGTCGCGCTGCGGCCCGCGTCTTGAGAGCCTCGTCTACATGAGGAGGGACAAACTGCGATAGCGGCCCGCCCGCGAGTGCGATCTCTTTGATGATCGTGGAGCTGAGAAAGGCGTGCTCCACAGCGGTCATCAGACAGATCATATCTATGTCCCCATCGAGCGCGCGCGTCATATGGGCCATCTGATACTCAAGCTCAAAATCAGAGATGACGCGCAGACCGCGCACGATCACGCTCGCTCCGTGTTTGCGCGCAAAATCGACCGTGAGCGTATCATAGCAGGCCACGCTCAGGTTTGGGATGCCTCGCATGGCCTCCTCGGCCATGGCCAAGCGTTCTGCCGTCGAGAACATGAGATTCTTCTGGGGTCGATCATAGACGGCCACAATCAGGCTGTCAAACAATCGCGACGC
>JAFGLK010000394.1 GCA_016928125.1 Anaerolineae bacterium | reverse complement strand
TGTGGTGGATTGGGTCGAAAGCCGGGGCTGGGATGTGGATTTCTACATGACCTGCGTCTACGAGCGGCACCGTACCCGAGAGGAGCTCAAGTCGCTGCTGGGCCAGGTGCCCATTCCCGTGCGCGAGGTCTACCTGGAGGAGGACCCGCCTCGCATGTGGCGCGCGATGCGTCAGACGGAAAAGCCTTGTCTGGCCTTCAAGATCCTGGCTGCCGGCCGCCTTTGCGATCGCCAGGAGATGGTCGAAGCGGCCTTCGAGGCAACCTTCCGAAATATCAAAGCGAACGACGCTGTGATCGTGGGCATGTACCCCGAATACGAGGATCAGGTGCGCCTCAACGCCGAGTACGTGCGACGTTTCGGTGCGCCCTGAGTTCAGGGGTAGATCCTGCCCAACGTGCGTGGGAAGGGGATCGTCTGGCGGATGTGCTGCAGGCCGCAGATCCAGGACACGGTGCGCTCCACCCCCAACCCAAAGCCAGAGTGAGGCACCGAGCCATAGCGGCGCAGGTCCAGATACCACTCAAAGGCCTCTCGCGGGAGCTGGTGTTCGACGATGCGTTTCTCCAAGAGCGCGAGGCTGGCCGTGCGCTGGCCTCCGCCGATGATCTCCCCATAGCCCTCAGGGCCGATCAGATCCACCGAGAGAGAGAGCTCTGGATCTTCGGGATCGGCCTCCATGTAGAACGCCTTGCAGCGAGCCGGATAGTGATGCACAAAGACCGGCTTGTCATGCGCCGCGCCCAAGGCCGTCTCGTGGGGCGCGCCCAGATCATCTCCCCAGGCGATCTCCTCGCCGTGATCTTGCAGGAACTGCACCGCTTCGGTGTAGCTGATGCGCGGAAAAGGGGCCACGACTTTTTCGAGCCCCGTCGTATCGCGCTCTAGCGTCTTGAGCTCCTCGGCGCGCTCCTCCAAACAACGCTGCACGATATAGCTCACAAAGGCCTCCTCGATCTGCATACAGCCCTCCAGATCGACGAAGGCCATCTCGGGCTCGACCATCCAGAACTCGATCAGGTGCCGTCGCGTCTTGCTCTTCTCAGCACGAAAGGTCGGCCCAAAGCAGTAGGTGCGGCCAAAGGCCATGGCCGTGGCCTCATTGTAGAGCTGGCCGCTCTGACTGAGATAGGCCTTCTCGCCAAAGTAGTCGGTCTCAAAGAGCGTGGTGGTGCCCTCGCAGGCCGCGGGTGTCAGGATGGGTGAGTCCACCAGCACGAAACCGTGGTCGTCGAGCCAGTCTCGGATGGCCCGAATGATGGTGGCGCGCACTCGCAGGATGGCCCATTGTTGACTGGAGCGCAGCCAGAGATGGCGATGGTCCATCAGGAAATCGACGCCATGTTCCTTGGGCGTGATGGGGTACTCTTGCGCCAATTGCACGATCTCGAGCCCGGTCAGGGAGAGCTCATAGCCGCCAGGAGCACGCTCGTCGGCGCGCACCGTGCCTGTGGCCACCAGGGATGATTCCTGCGTCACCGCCAAAGCGGCCGCAAAGGCTTCGGGATCCATGCCCTTCTTAAAGGCAACGCCCTGGATAATGCCCGTGCCATCGCGGATCAGCAGAAACTGAAGGCGGCCCTTGTCGGTCTTGTTGTAGAGCCACCCCTTGAGCGTGACCTCTTGGCCATCGTACAGGGCGATATTCTCAATCGTGACGCGTTGGACCATGCCTGCACTCCTGATAGAGGAACCGATTGCGTTACCAACGGGAGCATTCTACCGCTCAATCGCGCGAGGGTCAATCAGGCAGGGCTTTTGCTGCCGTGGCCCCGCATCGTAGCGGGCTCGGCATGGATATTGGGTGCGCCAGTATGGGCCGGATGCCGGTCATGCCAGCCGAGCGCAGAGCGCACGCTCAGTAAGCCGTACTCGGCACACAAAAGGCCCCCGTGTTAGGGAGGCCTTTCATCCAAGCGATTCGAGGTGTTCGATGGGCTGGCCTTACTTTTCCCTGTAGACGGCCTCGCGCAGCCCCTTGACATAGCCGATCGCAAAGAGCCGCCCGATGGACGAGTAGCCCGGGCGATCGTTGTCGTCGCCCTCCATGGTCGGCACGTGATCGGGCCGCAGAACGCCCTCGAACCCCACGTCGCGGTAGGCGCGCATACACTCCAGCAGGTCCGTCTTGCCCTCATCATGGAAGGTTTCGACAAACTTTTCCACCGTGCCGCGCACGTCGCGGAAATGCACGAAAAAGATCTTGCCCTGCTGGCCGAAATGGCGAATGGCCGCCGGCAGATCATCGGTCATCAGGGTGAAGTTGCCCTGACAGAGCGCGATGCCGTTCATCGGGCTGGGGTACATGTCCAGCAGGCGCTGATAGTTCTCCAGGCTGCGCATGATGCGTCCCAAGCCACGGATCGGCGAGAGCGGAGGATCGTCCGGGTGCATGGCCAGTTGCACATTGGCCTCCTCGGCCACCGGCACCACCGCCTTGAGAAAGTAGTCCAGGTTCTTCCACAGTTCCTCTTCCGTCACGATGCCATACTCGGTCAGGGGCGCGCGGCGCATCAGCTCGTTGTCAAAGCCGGTGGCCAATGCGCCGCCGCGAGCAGGTATTGTGGTGGAGGTGCGCGTCCAGTTGAGCACCGGCATCCACTCGTAGCACCAGCACGGGATCTCCAGCCGACCCATGTTGCGGATCAGCTCGAGCGCGGTCTCGATCTCCTCGTCGCGCCCGGGAAGGCCTAGTTTGGCCTTGTTCAGCGGAGGCCGGCTCTCGATGACATCCAGCGTGAACCCAAAGTCCTCGTAGGCCGTCTTCGCGCGCGTCAGGGGCATAAAGGCCCAGGGCAGACGATCCTTGGGCACATCGAGGCCCTGAGAGATACCCATGCCACCCACCACGTGGTCCACACCACATTGCTTGACCATGCGCCACAGAGGCGAGGGACGCGGGGGCAATGCTTCAGCGATCTTGATCATGGCGAATTCCTTTCTTGCGGCAGATTGAGTCAGAGCAAACAGGCCACAAGGGACCACTCCCCAGAGCGGTACTCTCCCTTGCACGGCGATTATAGCGCACATTGGCGACAGGGGAAATGAGCCCCGATCGGCCAAGGGCCGCCTCCCCGCCCGATAGCGCCAGGCGATGGCCACGCCCATCGCCGGATGCGACGCTCTGATGCGAGGCGGCCTCTCCGTGTCAACCCCGATGCGGACATACATGCCGATTGACAGCCAATACGCCGCGAGTACCAT
>JAFGLK010000393.1 GCA_016928125.1 Anaerolineae bacterium | reverse complement strand
GGATAAAGAGCCGCTGTTCGATACCCTCGACACACTGGCCATGGTGCTGCCGATCGTCGCCGGGGTGGTGCGCACGCTCACCCCCAACCGGGAAGCCATGGCGGCCTCCCTGAGCCAGGCCATGCTGGCCACCGATCTGGCCGACTATTTGGTCAAGCGGGGTGTGGCCTTTCGCGAGGCCCATCATCTGGTGGGGCAGGCCGTGCTGCGCAGCGAGCAGCGAGGAATCGGGCTGGGGCAGCTCACGCTCGAGGATTTCCAGGACATCTCATCCCACTTTGAAGCAGATCTGTACCGCGTGCTCAGCTACGAGGGCTCGGTCGAGGCGCGAGATGTGATCGGGGGCACGGCCCTGAGCGCCGTGCAGATGCAACTTGAGCAGGCCAAGGAGACGCTGACGGGGCAGGCTTGAGACCGCCCCACAGCGTTGCCCTACAACGTGGCAGCGATCTCGAGCGCCAGGTCTGCGAGCAGCGCTTGCCTCTCCCTCAGGGCGCGCCGCTCGTCGGCCGAGATGCGATTCAGGTCGCGCCCATCGATCAGCGCATCCAGCAACACCAAGAGACAGGCGGCCGGGACGCCGAAGGATTGGGCGATGGCCAGGGCGGTGGCCGCCTCCATCTCGACGCCCGCATAGCCCTCGGCCTCCCAGCGCAGGATGTCCTCCCAACGCTCGGCCATGAAGGCGGGCGTGGTGAACACCGCGCCCTCGTGCCAGGCGAGCCCATGGGCGCGCAGCAAGCCGCGGATGGCCTCGGTGAAGGCGGCGTCAGCGCGGGCGGGGACGCCCGGCTCCAGATACCAATCGGAGGCCGCCTCGCCGCGGCCCGCAGCCGTGACCAGCAGCAGGTCGCCCAGTTGCATACCCCGTCGCGTGGCACCAAAGGTGCCGATCAGGATGATCCGCTGAACGCCCAGCACGCAGGCAGCGTGCAGCGCAAAAGCTGCCATCGGCGCGCCCAGCACCGGCGCATACCAGAGGGTTCGCCCCGCGTGCTCGCCCACCAAAATGTTGAACACCCGCTGCGCCACGCGGGCGTTGGTTAGCCGATCCGTCCAGGCCGCCACCTTCTCCGGCATGTTGTAGGTGCCGTGCAGGATCAAGGCCTGGGGCGTATCGGCCTCAGCAAGGCCCATCACTTGCCGCACGGCAGGCGCGTCATAGCTTTGGTACATGCGTCACCTCACGAGGGCTCAGTCTGCAAGGGCGCGATGAAGCCGGGCTCACAGCCCCAGGCCGGCGATGGGCGTCTGACAATAGGCGCAGCGCCCCCCCTCGATGCGCCGTGCACTGATCGCATAGCCCCGCCGGCGAATCACGACCTCGCCGCAGGCCGGGCAGCGGGTGTTCTCGCCGTCGTTTCCTGGGACATTGCCCACATATACGTACTGCAGCCCCTCGCGCAGGCCGATCTCTCGGGCGCGCTCGACCGACTCGACGGGCGTGGGCGGGCGATCGACCAGACGGTAGGTGGGATGAAAGCGGCTCACGTGCCAGGGCGTGTCGGTGCCCAGCTCAGCCGCGATAAAGCGCGCGACGTCGGTCAACTCCTCGTCCGAGTCGTTGAGCTCGGGGATCACCAGGGTGGTGACCTCCAGCCAGACGCCCCGACGCTTGAGGGTCTTCAAGCTCTCGAGCACGGGCTGCAATCGAGCGCCACACTGCTCGCGGTAGAACGCATCGCGAAAGGCCTTCAGATCGATGTTGGCCGCATCGATCAAAGGCGGCTCGTCAGGGCTGGTGACGAGATCCAACATCTCGCCCGACATATAGCCGTTACTGACATATACGTTAGCAATGCCCGCCGCATGGGCCAGCTTGGCGATGTCATAGGTGTACTCAAAAAAGATAGTGGGCTCGGTGTAGGTGTAGGCGATGCTGCGCGCAGCGTAGCGTTGGGCCGCCTCGACCACCGTGCCAGGCGGAGTGTAGCGGCCCGTGATCCGATGCTGATCCCGTGGCATCTGCGAGATGTCGGCGTTCTGGCAAAAGGTGCAGCGAAAGTTGCAGCCCACGGTGGCGATAGACAGCGCCTCGCTGCCGGGATGGAAGTGGAAGAGAGGCTTTTTCTCGATCGGATCGAGTGCCTGTGAGATGAGTTGCCCGTATACCAGTGAGTAGAGCGTGCCCTCGCGGTTCTCTCTGACGCCGCACACGCCCCGTGCGCCGTCGGCGATCAGACACTTGTGGGCGCACAGATGACAACGGACCCGACTATCCTCCAGCTTCTCGTAGAGCATGGCTTCATGCATAAGCACACCCCCTTCGAGTCGGCCCAAGCGCCGACTCGCGGTCAACTGCTGCGCTGACCCCTCATCCTATCAACCCTCCGGGTTGGGGATCACGCAGATGAAGCGCATGAGCGTGTCCCCGGTATTGGCAAAGTGGTGCACTTGGTCTGGCGGAACGTACACGCAGCTCCCGGGGCCGATGCTTGTCTCGCGCTGGCTCTCATCGCGCACGATCCCCTCGCCCTCCAGCACATAGACCTCATGCTCCCAGCCATGCTCGTGATGCTCGGTGGCGGCGCCCGGCTCCAGGCTGATGATACGCATGGCGAAATGGGGCGCGTTCACGTTCTGGCCAATGACCCACCGGATGGTCACCCCCGGGCACCCCTCCACATCCTGAGCCGCGACGTCCGTGTAGTGAAATGCCTGCATGCTCTCTTCCTCCAAAGTGTGTGCTGAGATCTCCAGCCTGGCCAGCGGGCCACCAGGCCCTGTTTCATGCCTGGCACTCAGTGCCCGACGGGGCCGGCCGTCCCACCAGGCTGCGCAAGAGCGCCAGATTGGCGACGTCTTCCTTCAGATCCGGGCCCTTGGGCGTCTCAAGGATCATGGGCACTCGACGCAGGCGGCCATCGTTCACCAGAAAGCGAAAGGCATCCAAGCCCACGTGTCCTTGTCCGATCTGCTCATGCCGATCGACATTCGAGCCCACATCCCGCTTGGAGTCGTTGAGATGGATGGCGTGCAGGCGTGAAATGCCGATCACGGCGTCAAAGTGGGCCCACGTGGCGGCATAGCCGGACGCGTCGCGAAAGTCATAGCCCGCGGCCAAGGCATGGGCGGTGTCAAAGCAGACCCCGAGCCGGTCGGGCGCCTGGCCTTCGGTGCCGCCGACCTCGGCGCCGCCGACCTCGGCGCAGAGCCAGGCCAGTTGCTCGAAGGTGTGCCCCAGGCCATCACCCTGCCCCGCCGTCGTCTCCAGCAGGATGCGCACCGGAGCCTGGGGTGAGGCCTCGAGAGCGCAGCGCAGCCCCTCGGCGATGCGTTGCAGGCCCTCCGCCTCGCCCGTGCCCCGGTGCGAGCCAGGATGGAGCACATAATCCTCGATGCACAGTTGCTCGCAGCGCCCCAGTTCCTCGATCAGCGCCGCCAGTGAACGCTCCCGCAACGCCTCATCTGGGCTCGCCAAGTTGATCAGATAGGAGCTGTGGGCAATCACCGGATAGATGCCCGTCTCCGCGCGCTGCACATGAAAGGCCGCGATCTCTTCCCCAGACAGGGGTTTGGCCTTCCAACGGTTCGGGCCACGGGTAAACATCTGAATGGTGTCACAGGCGATCGAGCGGCCCTTGATCAGCGCGTTGGCGGGACCGCCCGCGATCGACATATGAGCCCCCAAGCGCGGCCCTCGCAAGGCATCTTCTCCTGTTGGGCAGTGCAGCGTGACTCTAGCGGCGTCTGAGTGGATTGTAGGGACGTGACGGGAGGCTGTCAATCGCGAGCCAGGGGAGGGCGAAAAGCGGCGGCAAGCCGCCGCAGCCCATAGATAGCGCCTATTCCGCCCTGGGTTCCGAGTCGCTCTCGTCGGAGAGGTCGCTCTTGACCTGGTCAGGATGTGGGGACCCCACATCGCAAGCGCGGCTCGCTCAAGTGGGTATGCCCAGCCGGGGGAACACGACAAACACGAGCAGAAACCATACCACAAGAATGAGAGGGAAAACGAAATCGTTCAGGCTCATGCCAGATATCTCCATGACGATGACAGTCTCAGGCCCGGGTGAGGAACGTGATCATGTCGTCCACCGCTTCCTCGGTGTCGAGCTTTTCGGCGTCGTTGAGGCGCGACATCATATAGTACCGCATCAGCTCCAGACTGACGCGACGGGTGGCGGCGCGCACAGAGGCGAGTTGGTTGAGCACCTCTCGGCAGTCGCGCTCGTCCGCAAGCATACGTTGGATGCCTTGCGCCTGGCCTTCGATCTTGCGGAGGCGTCTGGTAAGGTCTTGGCGTGCTTCTGGAGTCAGCATCTGCACTCCCCTTGCCTGAGATCACACCAGTCAGGCAGGCTGGCTAGAGGGGGCTAACTAGCCCCGTCGCGTGAGGCCTCAACCCGAGGGCGCGCAGGCCGCCGACGAAGCAGCGCTTGCGCCTGCCGAGGTGGTACCGAAGAGAGAGAGCTTCTTCTTACAGTCGGTGCTGTGGCACTTGGGGCACTCGATCTGGAGCGAGGCGCTCATCGAGCGCACAAACTTGTCGAACGATGCACCACAGACTTCACACTGATACTCATAGATAGGCATATCACTTACCTCACATCTCCAATATTACCGGCCAACAGACTGGAGAACCCTCTGTTTGTCAATCCGTCCCACCTGACGCAGGAGGATGGCGCCCAGGTCATCGAACACGACCAGGGTAGGCACTCCGCGCAGACCGTAGCGCCCTGCCAGTTGGCGGCCGATCCCTGAGGCAACGTTTACCCGGATCACATTCACCGCCGTGCCGTTCAGGGCGGACTCGATCCCGTCGACGACGGGCTTGGCCAGGAGGCAAGCGCTTCAAGCGTTGCTGTAAAAATAGACGACGGTGGGAGCCCCTCGTGCCAGATCGGCATCGAACGCGGCCAATGAGGCGATCTCCGTGGGACTGCTGCGCAGGGCCACAAAGGCGATGAGCAGCGCAGCGATGATCCCAATGGTCAACCAGTTCTCGCGCAACAGGGCAGCGAGCCGCGTCATTCGACGCTGGCCGCCTCTAGAATCGCATCCAGCTTGCGCTTGATGACGGGCTTGGGCGCAAAGCCCACCATGCGATCGGCCTCCTCACCATCCAGATACAGGATCGTCGTGGGGATACCGCGGATGCCCAGACGCCCCGGGGTGAGCGGGTTCTCATCGGTATTGACCTTGACGAACGACAGCTTGCCTGCGTACTCTTCCGCCAACTGCTCAAAGACCGGCGCAAGCGCACGACACGGCCCACACCAGGGGGCCCAAAAATCCACAACCACCGGCAGCTCGGCCTCGAGGACATCCTGCTGGTAGCTGGCGTCTGTTACGTGGGTGATACGGTCGCTCATGGTCTCTCCTTGCCTCCACATTTGTCTGAAGTGTGAACGAGCGCGAATCGGCTCTATGTTCCATGGCGGGGGGCGTCCGCGGAAGGCTTACAGCCTGGGCGGGAATCAATAGTGTACCCCCCTATGGTATGTGCATTATAGCACAAGGCTTCGTGGATGTCAAGCTTGGCCGCAAGGCTTTTGCGGAGCGGCCAGTGAGAGGGCGCGGGAGAGCATGGCAAGCTCGACGGCGTGCTGCGTTCGAGGCGTGTGGCCCCAACCTGGCCTGGACAGGATCGCGCTCGCCTGGCGATGCGCCGCAGGCGAGCAGAGATGGCTCGCCTGCACCCCTTCTGGGGTTTGCTTGGGCTACTGCGGCTCGGCAGCCGAGGCGCTTTGCTCCTGTTCTATGCGCTCCCGCGCCTTGCGTGAGATACGGTTCCACAAGCCCGACAACCCCATGGCCCTGCGCATCAGGTTCACCGTCTCAGCCGCCTCTGCGCTGGCGCGCTGGGTGCCCTCATAGATCACCTGCTCCACCAGCCCGCCTTGCGACTCGTAATAGCCACGGCGCTCGCGGATCGGGTCGAGGAACTGGTTCAGCGCCATGGCCAGCTTTTCCTTGACCTCTACATCTCCAACTCTGCCGGCCCGGTAGCGCTCCTTCAGATCGTCGACCTCGGCCTTGTTGGGATTAAAGACGTCGTGATAGATGAACACCGGATTGCCCTCGACCGTGCCGGGGATGTCGGCCCGGATCCGATTGGGGTCGGTATACATGCCAAAGACCTTCTTGCGCACGGTCTTGGCGTCATCCGAGAGAAAGATGGCATTGTCCAGGCTCTTGGACATCTTGGCCTGGCCATCGGTCCCCACCAGGCTGGGCACGTCGCCGACCATCACGTCGGGCACCGGGAAGACCTCGCCGTACAGATGGTTGAAGCGCCGTGCGATCTCGCGCGTGATCTCGACATGCGCTTCATTGTCCCTACCTACCGGCACGAGATGGGCGCGAGGCATGAGGATATCGGCCGCTTGCAGGACGGGATAGCCAATCAGGCCCAGAGGCATCGTCTCATCATCCATATTGGCTGCGCGAGCCATCTCCTTGATGCTGGGCAAGCGGGCGAGGCGTGGCAGGGTCACCAGCATCTCGAAAAAGAGGTTCATCTGGTACACCTCGGGCACAGCCGACTGCAGGTAGATGGTGCTCTTGGCGGGATCGATGCCAGCGGCCAGGTAGTCCAGGACCACATCGTGGACGTTCTGGCGCAGCGCCTGGATGTACTCTTTCTCGGGTCTGGTCGTGAGCGTGTGTAGGTCGGCGATGATGAAAAAGCACTCGTATTCATCCTGCAAACGCACGCGGTTGACGAGGCTCCCTACATAGTGTCCCAGATGCAACTTGCCCGTGGGTCGATCGCCGGTGAGAATGCGTTTCTTATTCATGGTGGAAACTCCTCCCTGGGAGATACAACTCGAATCGGTACAGCCCAGCCCCCAGGCTCTATCTAGGACGCGCCCACATGCACAGCCCGGTGCGCCCAGAGCCAGCCCATCGCGCCAAAGCGACGAGATCCCGTTTTGCGCCACCAGCCCATAGGGTCACCTCCTGGCGCCTGGCGAGCCGGCGCCGCGTGTTGAACAGAAAAAACCTCTCGCCTGCGGCCCAAGCCGACAGGGGCGAGAGGCTATCCCGCGGTGCCACCCTGATTGGATGCCCAAACGCGTTCGCATGGGGCATCCCTCTCGGTGAGTAGCAGGACAAATCCTGAGCTACTCCAGCCCATCTAACGGGGGCTGAGGTCGTTGCGCGCTAATGGCGATCCAGTCTGAGGACCACGTTCGCACACACAGCTCGCCGGTCCATTCACTGCAAGCGTCCCGCGCCCCCTTCACAGCAACTGGGGGCTCTCTGTGCATCGCGCAGGCAGCTACTTGTCCGGGTCACGGCCTTTAGCGTATCTATCATAGCACATGATACGCGTCGCTGTCAAAGTCCATCAAACCAAGTATCAGTTCAGATTTGAGGGTACGAGTTTGCCACCGGCCCAAGATGCACCGCCAAAGCATGCCCTGGCATCCGCAGGTTGTGGGT
>JAFGLK010000055.1 GCA_016928125.1 Anaerolineae bacterium | reverse complement strand
TGTACGCCGAGGTGACCTACAATGGGCTGCCCGAAGCTGATGGGCGGCGCCTCCTGTTCGGTTGGTTGCGGCAGACGCCCAGCGAGGCTCGCTCGTGGACGGGCGCCCAGTCTCTCCCGCGGGAAGTAACGTTGCGCACGATCCAGGGGCGGCTCGAGCTGTGCCAGCAGCCAGCCAGGGAGCTGGGGTATCTGCGACGACACCACCGAGTCCTGACCGATCGCGCGATTGTTGATGAACTGACCCTTGTGCCCGAGGCGGGCATCGAGGCCGGAGCGTGCGAGTTGGCGCTGGAGGCCGAGATCGGCGATGCTGCCGAGTTGGCCCTGCATCTGAGCACCCATGGCGAGGCGACGCTGACCGTAGGCTATGACGTGCGCGCCGGGCTGCTTTTCGTGGATGGGGCGGGCGAGAGCCGCCAGGCCGTGCCCTGGGCGCCCGCTGCCGGGCGGATCGTATGGCGCGTCTTTGTAGATCAGACCATCGTCGAGGTCTACGCCGGACAGGGCGAGCGGGTCATCAGCAGCGTCATCACGCCGGACGTTGTGGTGGAGCGCGTGGCGCTCGACGCGCAAGGCGGCGTGGCCCATCTGGTCAAGCTGGAGGCCTGGAGCCTGGACTCGGCTCTGCTGACCACCCCATGGTAGCGCTGAAGGCGGTGTGGGTATGAGAATCCTCGTCACGGGAGCCGCCGGTTTCATCGGCTCCCACGTATGTGAGCGCCTGGCCGAGTTGGGCCACACGGTGGTGGGCATCGACTGTTTCACGCCCTATTACGCCCAGGCCCTGAAGGAGTTGAACGCCCGGGCGATTCGGGCCGCGGGCGTCGAACTGCTCACGCTCGATCTGGCAGGCGATGACCTGGTCGATGCCGTGCAACCTTCGGAGGTGGTCTACCATCTGGCGGCGCAGCCGGGCATCTCGGCCAGCACGCCGTTTGAGACCTACTTGCGCAACAATGTGATCGCCACCCAGCGCCTGCTGGAGGCGATCCAATCGCTGGACCCAGCGCCCTTTTTCGTGAACATCGCCACCTCCTCCATCTATGGCGCGGACGCCACCGGCCCCGAGACGGCCGAGCCCAAGCCCACCTCTCACTATGGAGTGACCAAGCTGGCGGCGGAGCAGCTAGTCATGGCTCAGCAGCGCGATCAGGGCTTGCCCGCCTGCTCTCTGCGGCTTTTTTCGGTCTATGGACCGCGCGAGCGCCCGGAAAAGCTCTACCCGATGCTGATCCGCAGCATACTGGCGGGGCGGCCGTTCCCGCTCTATGAGGGGAGCGAGCATCATCTTCGCAGCTACACCTACGTCGGGGATATCATCGACGGCCTGGTGGCGGTGCTGGCGCACCGCGAGGCCTGCCTGGGCCAGATTCTAAACATCGGCACGGACCAGGTGATCACCACCGGCGAGGGCATCCGCATCGTGGAGGAGATCATGGGGCAGAAGGCCGAGATCGTGCGCAGGCCGCGACGCCCTGGCGACCAACTGCGCACCCACGCCACGATCGACAAGGCGCGTCGCTTGTTGGGTTATGATCCGCACGTCACCCCCGAACAGGGCCTGCGAGACGAGGTCGCCTGGTACCGCGATCAGGTCTTCGGCCAGGTGGATCCGTAAGCCGAGGGGGATGGCATGGACACGACGTTCGCGGGTTCGCCGCGAGAGGCTGTCGAGCGGGCACTCCGATGGGAGCCGGTGCGCCCGATGCCCTTCACCATCTATGAGAGCAAGATCCCCCAGTGTAGCGCCGAGCGCGCATTGCGCAATCGTGGGCTGTGCATCGTCAAGCGCGATGTGCCGATCTACCAGGTGTTGCGCCCCAACGTTCGTGTGACGCAGGCGGTCTACTGGGAGGGTGAGCGCCAGTTCGTGCGTACCCTCTATGAGACGCCCGTTGGGACGCTCTCGACGCTGGATGAGCCGGTGGGGTTCACCTCCTGGCACCACGAGCGCATGTGGAAGCGCCCTGAGGACTATGCCGCGCTGCGCTTTCTCGTCCAAGACACGGTCTATCTGCCAGACTATGACTGCTTTGCACAGGCCGAGAGGGCCTTTGGCCCGGATGGCATCTTCCGGTCAAGTTTCGGCTTGGAGCCGCTGCAGATGCTGATCTCGGGTCAGATGATGGCCATGCACGACTTTTGCCTGGAGTGGATGGACCGGCGCGATGAGATCCTCGCGCTGTACGAGATGATCGTCGAGAGCAAGCGCAAGCTCTACCCCATCGTAGCCGCGTCGCCGGTGGGCCACGCCAACTATGGGGGCAACGTCGTGCCCGAGATCATCGGGCGCGAGGCGTTTCGGCGCCACTACCTGCCCCACTATGCCGAGGCCGCCGAGGTGATGCACGCCCATGGCAAGCGGATCGGCTGTCATTTCGATGGCAACAATCGCCTCATCGCCGACCTGATCGGGGAGACCCCGCTCGACTATATCGAAGCGTTCACGCCGGCCCCGGACACCAATATGAGCCTGGCTGAGGCGCGGGCAGCCTGGCCAGACAAGGCGCTCTGGCTCAACTACCCCTCCTCGCTCCACCTGAGCGACGATGGAGAGGTCGAGCGGGCTACGGTTGCGCTGCTCGATGAGTTGCCCTCCTGTCGGGGCGTGATCATGGGCATCACCGAAGATATCCCCGAGCATCGCTGGCAGAGCAGCTGCCGGGCGATCATGGACGGCCTGGATCGGCATGCCCACGAACACCCCGAGCGCTACGACTGACGATCACCTCCCACAAACCAGGTTCTACACCGCTCTCTGCGCGGTCGCGCTTCCGTTCATCGAGTTCCGCCAACGAGTCCGCAAACGACTTGATTCGTTAGAACATATGTGCTATGATGTGAGTGGAGACGAGCTTCCGGCTGCGGCTGACAAAGCTGGACCACATCACCGGAACGCCAGCCATGTCTCCAGGCGGTAGGTGGCAGGAAAGGGATCGAGCATGGACACCGAAGCCAAGATCGATCTGCTCGGCGGCGCGGCGCGCTATGATATCTGTCGCGGGTGCGGCACCGAGAGCTCGCGCACCCGCGACGATCTCGGGCGCTGGATCTATCCCGCTATCCGGCCCGATGGCAAGCGCATCGCCATGCTCAAGGTGCTTCAGTCCAACGTGTGCGAGAAGGACTGTGCCTATTGCGCCAACCGTAGCGCACGGGATGAGCCTCGGTCCAGCTTCCGGCCCGACGAACTGGCGCGTCTGTTCGACGAGATGGCGCGGCGAAACCTGGTGCAGGGGCTCTTTCTCTCCTCCGGGGTCTATCGCGATGTCAACTATGCCACCGAGCGCATGCTGGCGACGGTCGAGCTGGTCAGGCGTCGCTATCAGTTCAGAGGGTATGTGCATCTCAAGATCCTGCCAGGCGCCGATGAGGCCAGCATCGAGGCCTCCCTCAAGCTGGCGAATCGTGTCTCGGTCAATCTCGAGGCGCCCAACGCGGACCGAATTCGCGCCCTGTCCAGCACCAAAGATTTCCGGCGCGAGCTGGTCGCCCCGCTGATGACTGCCGATCGCCTGCGGCATGGGCTTGATCGGCGGGTGAGTCTCACCACGCAGTTCGTGGTGGGCGCGGCGCAGGAATCCGATGCGGAGCTACTGAGAACCTCGAGCTGGCTCTACCGTCACCTGAACCTCGCCCGGGCCTACTACAGCGCCTTTCAGCCCATCCGCGATACGCCGCTCGAAAACCTCGACGCCACGCCGACCTGGCGGGAACACCGGCTGTATCAGGCGGATTTCTTGCTGCGGCAGTACGGCTTTGGCTTCGATGAGCTCGTGTTCAGCGCGGGAGGCAACCTGATGCGCGAGGCGGATCCCAAGCTCACCTGGGCGCGTCAGCATCCCGAGTTCTTCCCGATCGAGCTGAACACGGCTCCGCGCCCCACGCTCCTGCGGGTGCCCGGCATCGGCCCGATCACAGCGGCCGAGATTCTCAAGCGGCGCAGACAAGGGGCGCTGCACGAGCTGTCCCAGGCTGGCCTCTCGCTGCACGCGTCGCGCCAGGCAGCGCCCTATGTGCTGCTCGACGGCAGGCGTCCCAGCTTCCAGTACCCTATGTGGTGAACCAGCCCTATTGGGCCTCATCCTCGACCGAGTCGTGGCGGCTCTTGCGCAGTAGCGAGGCGCGCACGATCGCCTCCCGCCCGAATCGCTCCCGGATCTCATCGACGGCGCGGTCGAGGTTGATCCGCCTCTGGTCGCTCTGGTCGAAGAGCTGTAACTGGTAGCCGCCCTCCTCCAGCAGCCCGGTAAGGCCTAGGCCGATCAGGCGCACCTTGCGCTGGGCTGGAAGATGTGCGCGCAAGAGCTGCTGGGCCACATCATAGATCACCGGCCCCTGATCCGTGGGCTGTTCTAGCCGCGACTGGCGCGTCACGGTGTGGAAATCCGGAAAACGCAGCTTCAGGCGCACCGTCTGGGCCACCAGCCCGCCCTCTCGCAGGCGCCCGGCCAGCCGCTCGCTCATGCTCAAGAGGGTGCGCTGCAGCAGGCTCACGTCGCCCACATCCTGAGCGAAGGTCTGCTCGTGGCTGATCGAGCGCTGCTCGCGCGATGTGTGTACCGGGCTCGCGTCGAGGCCCAGCGCCCTGCGATGCAGATCGTGGCCCCACTCGCCCAGGCGATCGGCCAGATCCTCCTCAGGCCACGCCGCCAGATCGCCAATCGTGTGAATGCCCAGTGCATTCAACCTGGCGGTCGTGACCTGGCCCACGCCCCACAATCTGCCAATCGGCAGAGGCGCAAGAAAGTCCTGTTCCTGACCTGGCGGTACGATCAGCACGCCTTGCGGCTTGGCCAGATCGCAGGCGATCTTGGCCACCAGCTTGCTGGAGGCTATGCCCAGCGAGACGGGCAACTGGCACTCGCCCGTGATGCGCCGCCGAATCAGGTCGGCGATGGCATCCACCGGACCCCAGAGGCGCTCGCACCCCGTCACGTCGAGAAAAGCCTCGTCGATGGATACTTGCTCCACCAGGGGCGTGATCTCTTGCAGGATGGCCATCACCCGCCGCGAGTGCGCCCCATAGATGCCATGGCGGGCGGGCACCACAACCGCGTGCGGACAGAGCCGCAGAGCTTGGGACATGGGCATGGCCGAGTGAACGCCAAAACGGCGCGCGGCATAAGAGGCGGAGGCGACCACCCCTCGCTGCTCTGGAGCACCGCCGACGATAATCGCCTGCCCTCTCAACCGGGGATTCAACAGTTCCTCCACCGACGCGAAAAAGGCGTCCAGATCCACGTGGACGATCCATCTCTGCGGGGCTGGGGAATGGGCTGAAAGGCTCATTTTGTGAGGCCGCCCGATCGTGTCTCAGACAGTGGTGGAGAGTGAGCGCTTGACTGATCGGTCATCGTGTGCTTCAACTCTGATGGGATCAACACAACAGGAGGAGCGAGACGGTGACCAACGGAAGTATGCCCCTTGTGGAGTATTTGCGCAACTGACTCGCTACCAGCTTATGTTGGCGCGTTCACTCACCCAAAAGCGTGCTTTGGTTGGCGAGATGGCGAAAGTGCGCTTGCCAAGGGAGGGCTCTCCGATCACCTGTGTGTGATCACTCACAGCATGATCCCAGAGCCGTCTTTTGGCAAGTGCTCCTTCTGCTGGCTGCCAACATGAGATGGTAGCGAGTCGGCAAGGGAGAGCCGTCTCTCGCCCAGCTCGCCACAGACTGGCCCTCGTGGGAGCATCACTGAGGCCGGACCGTGCTCCCCGACGCGTTGCTACAGGTGTCCTGCAGTCTGCCGAGGCCATGATGGGACACTTCTCACACTTGTGGGTCATCACCAGAGTCAGATACATTGACAATCTCATACGAGCATGGTATGGTGCGGTGCTTCGAAGCGGGTGATGGCAGAGGGGACGCATCGCGTGTGGATCACGTTCGAGCTGGAGGAGTACCTGGCTTTGAAGCATCATGTCCTCGAGGAGTCGCTCATCGCCGATCCAGGAGCAGACCGAAACCCTTCGGTTCGTTATGCTTGTCAGGCGATAGCTCTCTTTTCGTACGTTTGTACTCCGCAGCAGGGAGTGGGATATGCCCAAGGTTGTCCTGATCGGTGATTCGATCCGCATGGGCTACGAGCCGGTCGTGCGGCGCGAGCTGGCCGCTGAAGCCGAGATCTGGGCGCCAGCCGAGAACGGGGGCACGAGCGGGAATGTGCGCGAGCACCTGCACACCTGGATCGTGGTGCAGCAGCCCGATCTGGTGCACGTCAACTGCGGGCTGCACGACATCAAGACGGCCTTCGGGGCCAGCGCCAAGGCCATCGGCATCGGCGCCTATCGGGCCAACGTTGCGCGTATCGTGGAGACGGCAATGGAGATGGGCGCCCAGGTCATCTGGGCCACCACCACGCCGGTTAACCATGCGTGGCATCACGCCAACAAGGACTTTGACCGCTTTGAGGCCGATGTACGCGCCTACAACGAGGTGGCCATCGAGGTGGCCCAATCACTGGGAGCGTCCATCAACGATCTGTACAGCCTGGTCATGGCGGCGGGACGGGATGGGCTGCTCCTGCCCGATGGGGTGCATTTCAGGCCTATCGGCTATGAGCTGCTGGGCAAAACGGCCGCGCAAGCCATCCGAACCGCTCTACATCAGTCGAGGTAGTCGGCGCCATCACAGCGTGGCGCCCATCAATGAGGAGAGAGAGGTCGATCCATGAGCTCAACATCAGGGTCCAACATCATCCGAGGGCTGGCTCACGTGTGCTACACTGTCTCCAACCTCGAGCAGTCACTGGCGTTCTATTGCGACAAGCTCGGCTTGACGCCAGCGTTCGACTTTGTGGACGATGCGGGCCGCAAGTACGGCCAGTATATCCATGTGGGCGGGCGCGGATTCATCGAGATCTTCGAGGGTGAGCTAGGCGAGCGCGCGGCGGGCCAGCCCTATCGCCATTTGTGCCTTGAGGTGGTCGATTTCGATCAGGCGATGGTCGAGCTGCAGGCCCGTGGCGTGGAGGTGGGCAACGTCAAGCAGGGCAAGGATCACAGCATGCAGGCCTGGATTGTCGATCCTGACGGCAACCGCATCGAGCTCCATGGCTATACTCTGGACAGCAAACAGAGCGCTTGGCTTGAACCTGTCTGATCGGGCGCTGTAGCCATGATGGGCTACATGATCCCTCACGGTCCTTTCATCATCACACAAGAGAGGCGAGCATGTTCTTCGAGATTCGACAGTATCGTATCAAGGATGGGCAGATGGATGCCTGGGTCAGGTTGATGGAAGAGGAGATCATTCCTTTCCAGGTGTCCAAAGGTATGGTCGTGTTCGGCAGCTTCACCGGCAAGGACGAGGACGATCTGTACGTATGGATCCGCCGCTTTGAGGATGAGGCTGAGCGCGATCGCCTATACGAGGCGGTCTATCAGAGCGACCACTGGAAAGACGTCATCACGCCCAAGGTGGACGGCTTGCTCGACCGCGCACGGATCGTCGTGACGCGCGTGGAGCCTACCTCCCGCTCCGTCATGCACTAGAATCCTCAGTCCAACGAGAAAACCCGAGGGGGTCTGCCCCCTCGGGTTTGAGGTTAAGGTCCAAAGCGACTAACGGACGTTCCCTGCGCCATTGGCGGCGCGGTTTCCGACGCGGTTCGCGCCACGGTTTGCACCACCGATTCCGCCACCCTGGCGACCAAAGGGGCCTTGGCCATCCAGGCCCTCGCAGCTCTCGCCGCAGATGTCACAGATGCCGTCGCCATCCGCATCCACACCCCCACGCTGCGGCCCGGCGCCCTCATTTTCACAGTCACCATCGCAGTCGGGATTACCTAGCCCGCCGAATCCGCCACGCCCCTGTCCGTTCCGAAGGCCATAGCCCTCCGCAGCGCCCTCGCGGCTCTCGCCGCAGATGTCGCAGATGCCATCACCATCCTCGTCGACGCCGCCCGGCGTGTTCTGCCCCTGGCCGCGCACCTGATTCGACTCTGATCCGAATCCACGGCCCTGCGCTTGCGCCGGCCCAAGCCCGAGCCCCAATTCGGTCTGCTCTGCGGCGCGACCTCTCTCGCCGCGGGTCTGTGCCAGCACCACGGCCGTCACAGAGGCCAGAATCACCACTACCGCGGTCACAATCGCCAGTACCTTGAATGCCGTCTTCACAATCGTTCCTCCTGATTCTGTCTTTTGCTGAGGGTCACGTTCGACTCTCTTTCACTCATCGATCACGCCCTCATTCTAGCGCACCGATGTGGAGGATTTGTGAAGCCCTTTTGGTGGCCTTGTGTGCTTCAGACAGATCGATAGAAAGATGCTTGCCTATTCCTGCGCCGCCTCGGCCATAGCGGCGATGTTGGCCGGTGGGACATTGGGCAAAATCGCCTCATGGCTGGGGCTCACGATCAGGCGTGGTCCCAGCAGGCGCCTGACACGCCGCACCTCTGCCTTGACCTCATCCGGTGTCGCGTGAATCAGCAGTTCCTGGGTATCGATGCCGCCCAGAAAGGCGATGCGCCCTTTGAAGTCACGGGCGAGCGTCTCGGCGTCCATGCAGGCCGCCTTGGCCTGGAGCGGATGCAGGCAGTCGACGCCGGCCTCGATCAGTCGCTCGATGACTTTGTAGATCGATCCGCATGAATGCAGGATCACTTGATAGCCCCAGCGATGGGCCTGCTCGGTAAAGCGCTTGAACCAAGGCAAGATAAAGCGATCGAACTGGGCCGGCCCGCAGATCAGGTCCAGCTGCGTGCCAAAGTCGTTGCCGAAAAAGTAGCCGTCGATCTCGCCGCCGGCCATGGCATACAGGCGCTCGTTAGCGTCATAGTAGAACTGGCAGACCCGATCGGTCACAGCCAGGACGAGCTCAGGATTGAGGTACATGTTCATCATGTAGGCCTCCATCCCAAACAGGTCCATCACGTTGTGATAGAACGAGGTCCACATGCCGCTGGCGCGATAGAACGCCCCGGCGTTGCGGAGGGCCATGACGGTCTCCTCCAGATTCACGTACTCGATCTGGGGCCAGTCATAGTCCTCGATCTGGGATACCTCGGCATAGTGGGCCAAAGGGCCTTGCGTGCCATGGGCCACCTTGCCCCGGATCTCGAACAACTTGACGTAGCCGGGTTGCGTGTACTTGGCAGGGCGGATCCAGCGATAGTCATCGCCCAGCTTGAGCCGCAGCTCCTCTTCGGTGTGGGTGTGGAAGTAGGCGTGCAGGATGGGCCAGGTGTCGGCGTGGGGATTGCCCAACCAGAACCCACAGCGGTCGGCGCCCGTCCCGCTGATGATTGCGCGCACTCGCTCGCGGCTGTCCATGTACGCTCCTCTGGTGTATCAGGGCGTCAGGCTCGCGAAGGTCAGCTCTGCAGCGGCGCCTCATCGCGTCCCAGCAGACATTCCTCGCTGATCTCCATGCGGGTCATCTCGGGGCGTTTGCTGAGACGCCGGCCTCTGATCCGCCGCTCGCGGGCCACGAGCAACGACGAGAGCATGCAAGTGGTCTGCTCGAGCACGCGCCGATGGGAGAGTCCATCGCTCTCGGGCATGACGCGACGGATCAGCCGAAGGGCGTCGCAGGTGCGCTGAACCCACTCGTCGTCGAACGAGACATGCAGGTTGTGGGCGAAATAGTTGCGGATCTCTTTAAGGAGGCGGAGATCGTGCATCTCATCCTCGCTGATCAACCCCAGACAGTAAGCCGCCCGCACGCGCCCGCCCAGAGACTGGAGATTCGTGCCCAGTATGATCTCG
>JAFGLK010000006.1 GCA_016928125.1 Anaerolineae bacterium | reverse complement strand
GGAGCGGCCGATCGGGGCGGTCTCGAAAACCGTTGTGGCGCTTGTCGTCACCGTGGGTTCGAATCCCACCCCCTCCGCCTGTTGCTTTCCTTTTGCGTCCTCTTGATCTTTTCTCGACGACTCAGCCCAGGGCCTTCGGCGGCGTGATGCCGTCAGAATGCCGTCAAACCAGAAACCCGCGTCCAAGTGTTGCCACCGGACGCGGGTCATGCTAGAATCGCCGTCGCCTGGGTGCTTTCCCACCTGGGCCATGCTCCCGGACGTTCACGCGTCGCGGGAGCGGCTCGCTTTGAGGGGTCCTACGGCGGTGGCGAAATCGCTCTTGACAATCACGGCGCTTTGCGATACACTGGGGCTACATTCAGGGAGCACAAACCGACCATGCAGTCCATGACCGTGATCATCAGGAGGAGCTCGAGGCCATACCCGGACCCATCGTCTGGATAGTTCGCCGCGGGCTTCAATCATAGGTGATCGAGCCACCAGCTCTCCAGACGGAGAGCTGGTGTTTTTTATGTGGAGACTCAGGCCAATCTGCCGGCTGCCCGGCACCTATCAACCGCAGCCTGTTGAGGAGTGTCACAAGATGAAAATCGGCATTCTGGGCGCCACCGGCTACACAGGTTTTGAGCTGCTCAAGATCTTTCGCCGCCACGCAGAGGCACAAGTCGCCTTTGCCGCATCCGAGACGTACGCCGGGCAGCGTTTCGATGCCGTCTATCCCTGCCCGTTCGACAACCTGCTTGTGGCCCCGGACGACGCGCCCCTCGATCAGGTCGACGTGGTCTTTCTCTGTACCCCCCACCACGCCTCAGCGCCCTGGGCCGAGCGCGTCCTGGCCGCTGGCGCGCGCTGCGTTGATCTCTCGGCCGATTTCCGCCTGCGCGATGTCGGCATCTACCAGCAGTTCTATGGCACTCATCCCGTGCCCGGTCTGATCCCTGACGCGGTGTATGGGCTTACCGAGATCTACCGCGAGCAGGTGGCCCGGGCCGCGCTGGTGGCCAACCCGGGCTGCTACCCCACCGGCCCGCTGCTGGCGCTCTACCCCCTGCTGCAGCGTGGACTGGTCCAGGGGAAGCGCATCATCATCGACGCCAAATCGGGCGTGTCGGGCGCGGGTGCCAAGGCCACCCCCACCACGCACTTTGTGAGTGTGCACGGCAACTTTTCGGCCTATAATGTGGGCCATCTACATCGCCATACGCCCGAGATCGAACAAGAGATCGCGCTTTACGCCGGGCGCTTCATCCATGTCACTTTTGCGCCCCATCTCCTGCCCGTGTCGAGAGGCATTCTCTCCACGATCTATCTCACCCTGGATCCCTCCATGGCAGCTTCGGATGTGGTGGCGCTGTGGGAGCAAGCCTATGGCGACGAGCCGTTTGTGCACGTCCTGCCCGAGGGCCGATTGGCCACCCTGGCCCACGTGGTCGAGACCAATCGCTGCGCCCTCTCGGTGGCTTCCGCAGGCTTGCCTGGCGAGTACATCCTCGTCACAGCCCTCGACAACCTGCTCAAGGGCGCGTCGGGGCAGGCGGTGCAGAATATGAACGTGATGTTCGGTCTGGACGAGACGGCCGGTCTGACGGCCTAGAGGGCGAAGCACATGACCACATCAGACCTCACCCTGCTCAAGATCGGCGGTGCCGAGCTGCAAGATGGGCCGGTTCTCGATTGCCTCGTGGAGGCCCTGGTCCAGCTTGTGGGTCAGCACCAGCTGATTGTGGTTCACGGCGGGGGGCGCGACATCGCCGATCTACAAAAGCGCCTTGGCATCGCGCCCAGCTTTATCGACGGCCTGCGCATCACCGACGATGACTCCCTCTGGATCGCCGAGATGGCCCTATCCGGCACGGTCAACAAGCGTCTCACCGCCCGCCTGGTCAGCCGCGGCGTGCGCGCCTTGGGGCTCAGCGGCGTGGACGCCGGCCTCATGCGCGCCGCAAAGCTGCTACACCCTCGCGGCGACCTGGGGCGCGTCGGCGAGGTCACCGTCGTCGACACGGCCTGCCTCACGGGCCTCTTGGAGAGCGGCTTCACACCGATTATCTCGCCCATCTCCTTGGGCGACGACGGACGCGCGCTCAATGTCAACGCCGATCACGCGGCTCTGGCAGTGGCCAGCGCCATGCAGGTAGGCGAGATGATCCTGCTGACGGACGTGCCGGGCGTACTCTACCGGGGCGACCTGCTCCCCAGCCTGAGCGTCGCCCAGGCCAACGACATGATCGCCCAGGGCCACATCACCGGCGGCATGATCCCCAAGGTGCGCGCGGCTCTCGATGCGGTGGCCAGGCGCGTGCACAGCGCCCGTATCACCGACCTGGAGGGGTTGGCCCAGGGCACGGGCACATGGGTCACGGGCGAGTAGGATGAAATATACACGAGTCACTATCGTCAAACAGATTCCGTTCACACAAAAACAGGGAGGAGCTACACGATGAACACCCAAGAGATCTTGGCGCTCGACGACAAGTACGTGCTCCACACGTATGCGCGCGCGCCCTTTGTGCTCGACCGTGGCGAGGGCCTGATGTTGTATGACACCGACGGCAAGGCCTATCTCGACTTTGTCAGCGGCATCGCCGTCAGCGCCCTGGGCTATGGCGACCCTGACGTGGTGCAGGCCATCTGCGATCAGGCTGCTCGTCTCACCCACGTTTCCAATCTCTACTGCACCGCGCCCCAGGCCGAGCTGGCGCAGCTCTTGGTCGAGTCGTCGTTCGCCGACAAGGTCTACTACTGCAATTCGGGCGCCGAGTCGGTGGAGGCAGCCATCAAATTCGCGCGCAAGTGGGCCAAGGCCAACGGCGGCCCCGACAAGACCGAGATCGTCGCTTTTAGCGGCGCGTTCCACGGTCGCACTATGGGCGCGCTGGCCCTCACGCCGCGCCCCCACTACCAGGAGCCTTTTCTGCCGCTGATGCCCGGCGCGCATATCGCCACCTACAACGATCTCGCCTCTGCCGAGGCCCTGGTGGGTGACCAGACCTGCGCCGTCATCGTCGAGCCTCTGCAGGGCGAGGGAGGTGTCATCCCTGCGGACGAGGCCTTTCTGCGCGGCCTGCGCGAGCTCTGCGACCGCCGCGGCGCGCTCCTCATCTTCGACGAGGTGCAATGCGGCCTGGGCCGCACCGGCGATCTCTGGGCCCACGAGATGTATGGTGTGCACCCTGACCTGATGACGCTGGCCAAGCCCCTGGGCGGCGGCCTGCCCATGGGCGCCACCCTGCTCACTCAGCGCGTCGCCGAGGTGATCGAACCAGGCGACCATGCCAGCACCTTTGCGGCCAACCCGGTCATCGCCGCGGCCGCAGTGGCCTCGTTCCGCAAGCTCTCCGACCCCGATTTCCTCGCCCACGTGCGTTGGGCGGGCTCCTATCTCGAGGAAGGGCTGCTCGAGCTTCAGGACAAGTACGACACGATCCAGCGGGTGCGTGGCCGCGGGGCCATCTGGGGGGTCGAGATGGATCAGGCCGTGGCGCCGCTGTTCCCGACTTGCTACGCCGAGGGGCTGTTGGTTCTCAATGCCGGGCCGCAGGTGCTGCGCCTGCTCCCGCCGCTCGTGGTGCAAAAGGAGCATCTCGACCGCGCGCTGGAGATTCTGGATCACGCTATGGGACAGCTCTAGATATGGAGATACGCAAGCCGCTGATCCGGGATGTGCCCGCTATGGCCGATCTCATCAATGCTTGGGCCGCCAAGGGCCAGATGCTGCCCCGCTCGCGCCACGCCATCTACGAGTTCCTGCGCGACTTTGTCGTGGCCGAGGAGGAGGGCATGGTGATCGGCTGCGGCGCGCTGCATATCATTTGGGAGGACATGGCTGAGATCCGCTCGCTGGCCGTGGCTCCCGAACAGCAAGGGCGCGGCGTGGGCCGCCGCATCGTCGAGCGGCTCATCGCCGAGGCACGCAGCTTTGGCGTGCCCCAGGTATTTGCGCTCACCTATCGAGAGGGGTTCTTTGCGGGCATGGGTTTTCACACCGTATCCAAAGACAGCCTGCCCCACAAGATCTGGGGCGACTGTCTCGACTGCCCCAAATTCCCCAACTGCGATGAGATCGCCATGATCCGTCCGCTGCAAGCCACTGACGAGAGGGAGAAAGCATCATGATCAAGGGAACGGTGAACAAGTGCGTCCTGGCCTATTCAGGCGGCCTGGACACATCGGTGATTGTGAATTGGCTGCTAGAGACTTATGGCTGCGAGGTGATCTGCTTCACAGCCGATCTGGGCCAGGAGGAGGAGCTGGACGGCCTCGAGGCCAAGGCTCTAGCCAGTGGCGCCAGCAAGATCTATATCGAGGACCTGCGCGGCGAGTTTGTCAGCGACTACATCTTCCCGACCATGATGGCTGGCGCCGTGTATGAGCGCGAGTATCTGCTGGGTACCTCATTCGCGCGCCCGCTGATCGCCAAGCGCATGGTCGAGATCGCCGAGTTGGAAGGGGCCGACGCGGTCTCTCACGGCTGCACGGGCAAGGGCAATGACCAGGTGCGCTTTGAGCTTACCTTCAAGGCCCTCAATCCGCGGCTGCAAGTGATTGCGCCGTGGCGCGAGTGGGATATCCGCTCGCGCGAGGATGCCCTCGAATACGCCGTGGCCCACAACATCAGCGTGCGCCAGAGTACCCGCTCGATCTACAGCCGCGACCGCAACATCTGGCATCTGAGCCATGAGGGCGGGATCCTCGAGGATCCCTGGCAAGAGCCTGAGGAGGAGTTGTACGTGCTCACCTGCTCGCCCGAGGCCGCGCCGGATGAGCCTGAGTATGTGGAGATCGACTTTCGCCAGGGCCTGCCGGTGCGTGTGAATGGCGTGAGCATGGGGCCAGTCGAATTGGTCACGGCGCTCAACGCCATCGGCGCCAAGCATGGCGTCGGCCGTGTAGATATGGTCGAGAATCGGCTGGTGGGCATCAAATCGCGTGGCGTGTACGAGACACCCGGAGGCACCATTCTGTACAAGGCTCATCAGGGGCTCGAATCGCTGGTGCTCGACGGCGAGACGATGCACTACAAGGACCTGATCGCGCAAAAGTACGCCGAGCTGGTCTACTATGGTCGCTGGTTCACTCCTTTGCGTGAGGCTCTGGATGCCGCTGTTCGCAAACTGCAAGAGCCGGTCACCGGCACCGCCCGGGTGAAGCTGTACAAGGGCCGCTGTGCGTTGGTGGGGCGCACATCGCCGTCCAGCCTCTATCGCGAGGACTATGCCACCTTTGGCGAGGACAATGTCTATGACCAGTCCGATGCTGAGGGGTTCATCAACCTTTACGGCCTCTCGATGAAGGTGCGTGCCCTGCTGAGCATCGAAGGCGCTGGCAAGCCCGACCTTGAGAGTCCCGACTATACCGAGTTCAAGCGAGACTGACCGCATGGCGAAACTGTGGGGGGGGCGCTATGAGGGCGTCACCGACGCCCTCATGTGGGATTTCAACGCCTCGATCGGCTTTGACCGCCGGCTGGCCCAGATGGACATCCGGGGCAGCATAGCCTATGCTCGGGCGCTACGGCGGGCGGGCGTCCTCGAGCAGGCAGAATGCGATACGTTGGTGCAGGGGCTGGAGCAGGTGGCCCTCGAATGGGCCGAGGGGCGCTTGAGGCTGGCATCCGGCGATGAGGACATCCACACCGCTGTGGAGCGCAGGCT
>JAFGLK010000392.1 GCA_016928125.1 Anaerolineae bacterium | reverse complement strand
GCGCCCGAAATAGTCGGCCAGCAGGGCCGCCTTGCGCACCCCGCCGATGCCATAGTTGCCGCCCAGGATCACGTCGGGCTGGATGATGTCATAGGCGCCGGACAGCAGATGCTCGCGCCAGTCGTAGAGCGTCGGAGTGTGCTCGCCGCCGGCGATGAACATATCCACCGAGGCGGCGATGTCCGCCAGCCCCTCCACGTCCTGGCGCGGCAGCGGCTCTTCCAGATAGTACACGTCCAGCGCGTCCAACGCCTGGGCCATGCGTTGCGCCGTGCGCCGCGACCAGAAGGGATAGCCCTCGCCGTGGTTGTTCTGATTGGCGTCCACCAGGATCATCACCTCGTCGCCCACGACCATGCGCACGGCCTCCACCACGGCCAGATCTTCGGCCGGATCCAAGCGGTGCAGGCGCAGCTTCACGGCGCGAAAGCCTAGCTCGCGCAGCATGATGACGTGCTCGGCCATCTCCTCAGGGGTCATGAGCCGGCTGGTGGCCGCGTACACCAACTGGCGCGGGTGATCCACGCCCAGCAGGTGGGCCAACGGCTGGCCGGCGGCCTTGCCGATCAGGTCCCACAGGGCGATCTCGATGCCCGCCGCCCCGCGCCCTGAGCTGCCCGCGCGCCGCCCGCTCATCTCCTGCTGCCAGAACGCCTCAACCCGAAAGGGATCGTAGCCGATCAGACGCGCGGTCTGGGCACAGTTCGTGTTGGGACCGATGCCCACCAGCCCCTCATCGGTGTACACCTTGACGAACGCGTAGCTGAACGACGCGACCGGGGCGGCCAGGGGGCCGGTCCAGGCCGCCTTCCACGGCTCGGGCAGGATAAGCGGCTCCTTGCTCTCCAGGATCTCGATTCGAGTGATGCGCATGCTTGGCTGACTCCTCTGTGGTGTGGCCAAAGGGAAGGCGACTAGAGCGTGCGATAGACATCGCCCCGGTGTCCGATGCGGACGATGGTCACGATTCTAGGCATCTGGTCCAGGTGGTAGATGAGCCGCCAATCGCCCACGCGCAGGCGATAGAGCCCAGGATGGCCTTGCAGCGCGACCGCATCCTCGGGCAGCGGATCCAGCGCCCGTTTTTGTATGCGCCGCCACACCCGAGCCACAACGTTCTTGGGAAGCCGACGTAGTTCGTGTTCGGCTTCACGGTGCAAGAGAGCGCGCCAAGACGCGCCCTCAGTCATCGAGAAGGCCCGCCTCGGTCAGATCAGCCTGCACGTCCTCCAGGCTGCGCAGCGCGGACGGGTCGCTCTGCGCCTCGGCCAGGCGCTCGGCAGCGATCTGCGCATCGCGCAGGTCGGACAATTCCTCCAGCAGGCTATTCCATAGATCGACCGGCACGAGCACCGCCAGCGCCTGATTGCGGTGGGCAAGCACGATCGGGCTGTCCTCAAGCTGCTCCAGGATCTCCTTCTGACGCAGCCGGAGCTCTGAGACGCCAACCATCTTGGGAATAACGCTCAACGTGGCCATGGGTGGCCCCCTTGTCAAATATTACAATTTAACGCTAAGTCTATTGTAATAGATTAGCTCATATTCGTCAACCCGGAGCGGTCAGACCGTCTCAGGCGCTGCGGCGTCAAAGTGCGGTCGTCATCTCATAGCGCTGGCCGGTGCGCGACGACTGCAGCGCGCCGACCATCATCTCGGTGATGTGGCGGCCCCACTCGACGTTGAGCAGCGGATCGCGGTCCTGCGCGATGCAATCCAGCAGGTGCTGGGACGAGCCGTGGTAGTAGTTGTAGGCCCCCGGCGTGGGCTTGGGCCACTTCGCCTTGGAGGCGTCGCCGGGCGCGGGGACGTGGTACCAGCCGTCCCTTCCAACGCTCGGCAGCAGCTCCTTCCGCGTGCTGATGACCGACGCATAGTGCCCGCCGCCGTAGATCAGGTTGCCCTCGCTGCCAAACACCTGCAGGCCGGGGGCGGTCGTCCCAGGCAGCGTGGGGTGGTAGATGCGCCCGGCGTGGATGCAGCCGATGCAACCGTTGACCATCTCGAACAGGCAGAAGACATTGTCCTCGGCCTCCATCGCTACGTGCTGGCTGCGCTTCATGTCGACCACCACGTCCCAATAGTTGCAGTCGTCGGGGTCGGTGCACTGCGCCAGGAAGTTGTCGTACTCGGCCTCGGGCACGATGGCGCGCTCGGGCAGCGACACGTTGGCCATGCCGGTGACGGCCTGGCATGGGCCAAGCAGCGACACAATCTGGGTGGGGTAGTAGGCATAGTCGAACAGCAGCCCACCGCTGTCCTTGGCATAGAAGGCATCGAAGCCATAGGGGTTGCCCGACAGCGAAGGGTGGTAGCGCGTGGGTCCGGTCGGCGTGTAGACGAACCAATGAGGCTCGCCCAGCACGCCCCGCTTCAGCAGCGCAACCACCTCGGCGCAGGGCGGATCGACGATGGTGTTCGAGCTAGGCTCCACCAGACACTTGACTCCGGCCCGCCTTACCGCGCTCACCATGGCATTCGCATCTTCGAGCGTGGTGCACATCGGCTTTTGCACCAACACATGCTTGCCCGCCTCGGCGGCGGCGATGGTGAATCGCGCGTGAGTGCCGGGACCGGTAAGCACCCAGACCGCCTCGATGTCGGCGCGCGCCAGCATCTCATCGTAATCCGAATACGTCTCCCTGGCGCCGAAGAGCCGCTGGCAGGCCGCGGTGCGCGTCTCGTAGAGATCGCACACGGCTATCAGATCGGCGTGGCGCATCAGATAGGGCAGATAGTAGGCCGTGGCCACCACGCCACAGCCCACCACGCCGACCTTGACTCTGTCAGACATGGCGGAGCCTCCTGTTCGTTCCGGGCCAGTCGGGGTGCGTTCGTTCACCCTCTAGGCCAGCGCAAACACCGTGATCTCAATGTGCGCCCCGGCGGGCAGCGCCTGCACCTCTACCGTGGTTCTGCCCGGGGGGTTGACCGTAAAGTACTCAGCGTAGACCGCGTTCATGGCGGCAAACTGAGACAGATCGGTCATGTAGACGAAACTGGCCACCGCCTTGTCCAGTGACGAGCCGCCGGCCTCCAGGATCGCCTCGATGTTCTTCAGGGTCTGGCGCGTCTCGGCTGCGATGCCGCCAGGCACGATCTGGCCCGTCTTGGGATCGAGCCCCTTTTCCCCAGCCACGAAGATGAACCCTCCTGCCTTGATCGCCTGCGAGTACGGCCCAATCGGCGCGGCCGCATCCGCTGATTGTATGACTTCCAACATCGATCTTCCTCCAAAGAATGCTGACGAAAGAATGAGACCGAGGATCAGGCCAGGGCCACGCCCGCCTTGGCCGCCGCAACGCGCAGGTTGGCCAGGCTCAGACGCGCCTCGTCCGGATCCGCGACGTGCTCCAGGATGGCCCAACTATCGGCGGGCAGGTGCGGGGCCATGAGGGCCAACGCCTCGGCCCAGTCAGTGGGGCCAAGGCCGATGGGCGCCAATCCGGCGTGGATGTGAAAGCCCTCCAGAAGGGCCACCTCCTTGATGTGGATCAGGCCACAATGTGGCCCGAGCAGCGCACAGGCGTGCCGCCAAAAGGGCATGGGGTCCCACAGATGAGCATAGGTGTAGAGGCTGGTGACGTCCAGGTTGCAGCGGAGCGCGTCCGAGCCGACCTTTTCCTTCAGTCTCAGGAAGGCCTCAGGGGTGCCCACCGCTGTCTTGAGATAGGCCTCGATTGTGATGACAGCGCCGTGTTGCTCGGCCAGCGTGACCATGGGGGCCAAGCCCCG
>JAFGLK010000391.1 GCA_016928125.1 Anaerolineae bacterium | reverse complement strand
GGCCTGTCGATGCGCCGATAGGTGTGGGCGCCGAAATAGTCGCGCTGGGCCTGGGTGAGATTGGCCGGCAGCCGCGCGGTGCGATAAGCGTCAAAGTAGGACAGCGCGGAGTTGAACGCCAGACAGGGAATGCCCAGGCCCACCGCCGTCTGCACGACGCGACGAAGCGCGGCCTGGCGGCTGCTGAACGCCTCCTTGAAGTAGGGATCCAGCAGCAGGTTGGTCAGCTCGGGATCGCGCTCATAGGCTGCCGAGATGTCGTTCAGGAAGCGAGCGCGAATGATGCAGCCGCCGCGCCAGAGCTTGGCGATCTCGCCCAACTTGAGCCCATAGTCATACTCGTCCGAGGCAGCCTTGAGCAGCGCCATGCCCTGCGCATAGGAGGCGATCTTGGCCGCATAGAGCGCATCGCGCACATCGCGAACAAGCTGGTCGCGATCCCCTTCAAAGGCGATCGCCGGGCCGCTCAAGACCTGGCTGGCCGCCACCCGCTCGCTCTTGTAGGCCGAGATGATGCGCGAGGTGACCGCCGCGTTGATCGTGGGAATGGGCGCGCCGATGTCCAGCGCATCCTGAGAGGTCCACTTGCCGGTGCCCTTTTGCTGAGCCTCGTCGAGGATCACGTCGACCATCGGCTGGCCCGTCTCGGGATCCGTCTTGGCAAAGATGTCGCGCGTGATCTCGATCAGATACGACTTGAGCTCGCCTTCGTTCCAGGCCCCAAAGATCTCATGCAGCTCTTGCGCCGAGAGGTCCAATGCACGATGCATCAGGTCGTACGCCTCGGCGATGAGCTGCATATCGCCATACTCGATCCCATTGTGCACCATCTTGACATAGTGCCCGGCTCCTCGCGGGCCGATGTACGAGACGCACGGCTCGCCCTCGGCTTGGGCAGCAATGGCCGTAAAGATCGACTCCACCATGGCATAGGCCTCAGGCTGGCCGCCCGGCATAATCGCCGGCCCCCACAGGGCACCCTCTTCGCCGCCGGATACGCCCGTGCCGATATAGTTGATGCCCTCATCGGCCAGGGCCACGGCGCGCCGCTCGGTATCCTGGTAGAACGAGTTGCCCCCGTCAATGATCAGATCCCCTTGGTCGAGCAAGGGCTTGAGCAGGGCGATGGTCTGATCCACCGGATCGCCCGCCTGCACCATCAGCATCACGCGGCGCGGCGTTTCGAGCGAGCCGACCAACTCCTGCAGCGAATAGCAGGCCTTGATCTGCTTGCCCTGCGCCGCGCCCGCCATGAACTCCTCCGTGCGGGCCGCCGTACGGTTGTAGACAGCCACGGAGTAGCCGTGGCGCTCGATGTTGAGTACCAGGTTCTGGCCCATCACCGCCAGGCCGATCAATCCAAACTGATACTGCGACATGTCGCCTCCTTATGCCGGACGCTCTTTTTCCAGGCGATGCAACAGCTCGCCCGCCCTGGGCACCACCAACAGATCCTCGTCGTCGCGCGCCATCCACTCTTCCGGATCGATCGTATCGGGGTCCATATAGCCCAGGTTGATGCGCTCGCACCGCTCTCTGGGAACCCGGGTGGCCAGCACCACGTTGACGCGGGGCCTTTCCACCCCATCGACATATGTGCCGGCCCCTTTGACATGGGTGGCATGCGCCATCACGCCGCGGTGCACACCCTCATACTCGGCCATGTGGGCCAGGAAATAGTCGCGCACGTGATAGCCGATACGATCCAGCGTCTCGCCGTGGGTGTAGGACACCTCGTCGATGTGGGGCGCATAGATGATCAGCGTGCCGCCGTCGGCTACCACCGGTTCGAGCTTGTACATGCCCTTGCCGGCCGTCCAGATGTCGTCGTACAGCTCGGGCATGACCGAGAGCACTATGCGGTAGGGCTTGGGCAGGTAGGTGATGTTCACCTGGGCCGAGAGCTCGGCCGCCACACGCTGGGCCTCCTCTGGCGAGCCAAAGTAGAGGCCCGCCAGATCATCGTGCCCCTTGACCACCATGGCGATGCACGACTTGGGCAGATCGATAAAGCTCGCCGCCTTGTCGATCACGGCACGCACGGGCGTGTCCTCAAAGCCGATGGTCTTGACATTGCCGATGACCGCCCCCATCCAGTGGGTCACGTCGATCACCTCGGGGCCGCTCACGCCCGGAAAAAAGTACTTGTTGCCGCCGGAAAAGCCAGCGATCTCGTGCGGAAAGACCGAGCCACAGACCATCACATGGTCATAGTTCCAGAGGCGCTCGTTCACCTGAACCTCAACCGGCTCCTCCATCAAACCGTCGCTCAGCGCCTTGATCTCGGCCGCCGAGATCCTGCCGACCGTCCTGAGGCCCGCGAGCCAGTCATGGTTGTACACATCTACCGCCGCATACGTTGTCCGGCGCTCTACGGGTGTGATGCCCAGGTGCCGGCAGATGCTCGCCTCATCCATGGCCATGTGGGTGCCCAAAGCGACCAAGAAGTCGAGTTTGCCCACCTGGCCGAGCAAGAGCTCGGTGAGGAGCCGGAAACAGAGCGGGATCGGCCCGCTGCGCGTGCTGTCGGGGATGATGATGAGTAGCCGTTTGCCCGCCAGATCGAGCGAGTTCAGCCCCTGCTCAAGAATCTCGCGGATCTCGGGCTCAGTCAGGAATTGTTCTGTATAGCCTTTGCCGATGACCATCTTGCGCCTCACTTTTTCCAGGGTGGGATGCTGGGCAAGGCCTTCTGAAAGTCAACGATGAGTTGCTCCTCATAGGCGCCGCCATAGCTGCCCTCTATGAACCTCATGAACGCTTCCTTATAGAACAGCTCCCAGCTCTCTTCCTCGTGGCCCGGATTGACCGGGAAGAAATAGGCGTTGTTGTCGCGGGCCGCCTTCATGTCGCCAGGCGCGTCTCCAATCATCAGCTTGTGATCGTCGGCGTACTTGTCCTGAGATGCATAGTGCAGGTGCTCGGACTTGGTGCCCAGCTCCTGGCCGGCGATGGCCCGCACATGGTTGTCAATGCCGTGTTCCTCCCATTCGCGCACCAGGGCCTCGACCGGCGTCTGCGACACGACGATGGCGTC
>JAFGLK010000390.1 GCA_016928125.1 Anaerolineae bacterium | reverse complement strand
GGCATAGTTGACCGGAAAGGCCCACGGGCTGGCGTCGCTGAGCACATAGCGCACCAGGATGCCCGCACCCACGCCGCCGAGCCCACCCATGGCTTGCGCGATCCCTTGCACCCGGCCTCGGCGCCTAGGAGGAAGCCCTTTGGCCATCAGGTCGAACCAGGGGACGCTGACGAGGGCGTCAAAGGCGAAAAAAGCAGCCATGCAAAAGAGGGTGACGCCCAGCGTGAAGGTGGGCGCTCTGACCCCGAAAAGCCAGGTGACCAGGGCCATGATCAGCAGGATAGGCCGCGTCAGGAACGCGGTGCGCACCAGCAAAGGCTTTTTGCGGGGAAGGCGGGTCACATAGCTGGCGATGAAAAGCTGGGGCAGCATCCAGGCGCCCGAGGTAATGCCGCTAGCCAGACCCACGATCACCTCAGACTGCGTGAGAAGGGCCACAAAGGAGGGCAGAACCGTGGTGGAGCCGATAAAGTTGATCCCCACGTGAAAGAGGCCCATGTCCAGAGCAAAGGCCCAGGCGTTGCGATGGTAGTAAGACGGACCCTCTTCCACAGTGGAACTCTGCGCTTGAACAAGCGTCTCAGCCAAAACGCCACCTCCCTGCCAGGTGAGTCGGTCAACCCTGCTACTCTATGCAACTGGTAGGGAGGCGTCAAACGCGACAGAAAATCACGGCTCAACCATGATCTTGAACGATTCGCCCTTGGCAAACAGGTCATAGGCTTCGCGGGTCTGCTCCAACGGGAAGCTGTGCGTGGCCAGCGAGGCGGCATCCAGCTTGCCCTCCAGCACCATCTCCTGATTCTCGTAGAACTCGGGGATAGTGAAATAGAACGAGCGGATCGCCCGGATGTCGTTGATCATCCAGGAGCCCTTGGGGCGCTCCAGTTCGATGTGGCCCCAGTGCTCGCCCACCAGGTTGATCGCGCCCCCCGGCGCCACCAGATCGAACGACTGCCAGATAGTGGCCTCGGTGCCTACCCCCTCAAAGACGATCTCGGCGCCGTAGGGATGATCGGCACGCAGACGCTCGCCCACATCCTCGCTGGTGGGATCGATGCCGATGGCGCCCAGGGCCTCCGCCCTTTGGCGACGCCAAGGCGAGATCTCTGAGACATAGATGTGAGGCACACCAAAGGCCTTGAGGCCCGCCACCGCGCCGATGCCGATGGGGCCGGCCCCGATCACCAGCGCGCTCTGAACCTCCCAACAACGGGAGAGGCGCAGGCCATGGCAAGAGGTGCCGATGGTATCCAGCAGCACCACGCCCTCGTGGAATGAGAGCCTGTCGTCCAGCAGGAGTGCATTGCGATCGGGCACGATCATGTACTCGGCATAGCCGCCGTTGGTGGACCAGCCCAGCAGCCCCTTCTTGTTGGGGCAGAGGTTGCCCGCCCCCTTTTGGCAGTAGGGGCATTCACCGCAATGAACCGGAATGTAGGCAGCGATCCGCGCCCCGATCTTCGTCTGGCAGCCGGCGCCGGCCTCCACCACCGTGCCGGCCACCTCATGGCCCGGGATCAGGTTGAAACCACTTCGCAGGATCTTGCGGTCCGAGCCACACACGCCATTGGCAGCCACTCGGATGAGCAACTCGCCCTCTTTGGGCTGCGGCTTTGGCTCATCCACCATCTCGACCACGCCTTGGCCGCGGAAATAGACTGCACGCATATGGTATTGCTCCCAAGATAAGCTCTGGCGGGCCGGCGCCCGCTCCGCACACGAATCGCGCTGCTCGAGCGCCATGGCCTACGAGAAGCGCACCTCCTCCGATGCCTCGATCACCTCCTGATCGAGCTCCACGCTCATGCCCGGACCCGTGGGCAGGGCGATATGGCCGTCCACCGGCTCGATCTTGTATTTGAGGAAGAACTGCCCCCGCATCCCGTGCTGAATCAGCCACTCCTGGATCGGGCAGGTGGTCAGCGCCTGCGAGGCGATCAGGTGCAGCGAAGCCAGGCCCCCATGATGCGGGACAAGCGGGATGCCATAGGCCGAAGCCAGGGCAGCGATCTTGACCATCTCGCTCAGGCCGCCCGCCCAGGTGGGGTCGACCTGCAGCACGTCCACCGCGCGCGCGTCCAGCAACGCCTTGACGCCCCAGCGCGTATATTCGTGCTCGCCGCCGGAGATGGCCACCGAGTGGATGGTGCGCACCAACTCGGCATACTGGGGGATCATGTCGGCCAGCACCGGCTCCTCGAACCACCAGGGGCGGTACTCAGCCGCCAGCTCGGCCATGCGCTGGGTGTAGGGTACGTCCCAACTGCTCCAGGCATCGAACATGATCTCCACATCGGGGCCGACCGCCTCGCGGATGGTGCGGATCAACTCCAGGTTCTGGCGCATGCCCTCCGGGCCATCCCCCGGACCGTTGCGGAAGAACCACTTGGTGGCGGTGTAGCCCTTGGCCACAACCTCTTTGGCCCGTTGGGCCGCCTTCTCGGGCTCGATCGAGTAGCCGAGCATCGAGGCGTAGGCGCGGATTCTGTCGCGACTGGGGCCGCCCAAGAGCTGATAGACCGGCGCGTTGTGCAGCTTGCCCTTGAAATCCCACAGCGCCAGGTCCACGGCGCTGATGGCCATCATGGTCTCGCCCTTGCGGCCATG
>JAFGLK010000389.1 GCA_016928125.1 Anaerolineae bacterium | reverse complement strand
GGGTCTTTCTATGACTCGGGCTGGCGGCTCGACTCCCTCGATCTGTCACCATGGGCCAACCAGATCATTCAGATTGATTTCCGTGTGCGCAACGGGCTCGATCCCTACTGGCCCACGTGGGTCTTCTTGGATAATGTAAGGCTCCAGCCCGGATCAGGCTATACGGTGAATGTGCCCCTGGTGCTGCGTTCTGCCGTGACGAGACCCAGCGCTCAGCTTCGTGTCGAGGCAGAGCCTACACAAGCGCCTCGCCTGCCAAGCGTGTCGGGGCGTCCTTCGAGAAAGTGATAGCGATGGCCCATGAGGATCAATAGATGTTGGTGGCAACATGGATAGGGACCCGGAAGCCAAGCTAGAGCTCGCAGACTTGAACGAGCGAACAGATCCCGAAGCGCTCTACGATGAGGGTATGGCCTTCTATCGCAGACGCCAGTGGCGAGAGGCGCAGGCATGCTTTGAGCGCGTCAAAGCGCTGCAACCCAATCGGCGGGGCATCGACGCGCTGTTGAGCGAGCTTAGCATCTTTCTGCAGCTCGAATCAGTCGAAGAGGCTGAGGCCGTTCAGCAGGTTGAAGTGCGGGCAGATGAACCACCGGTCGAGACGCCGATGGCCGTGCCCTTACGGTCTACGCCATCCCTGCGTCGCTCTCTCTGGTGGGCTCTGATTGTCGTGCTGGTGACGGCGGTCGTCGTGGGGGGGGTGTTCCTATACTCCAGTGGCAGGTTCTCCTCCATCGCTCAGAGCAAAGACGCGAGGATGAACAAGGCCACCTCGCTGCTCTTGCGGCAGCGCTGTGCCGAGGCCTTGGGTGTCTTTGCGGAACTGCTTAACGAGTACCCCGAGGATAAGGAAGTGATTCATGGCCTGGATCAGGCCAAGGGATGCCTCGACGATCAGGTCTCAGAGTCTGAGCACGCCGCCGATGTGGCCGATGATCTGGGTGAGGCGGCCACACATGTAGACAAGGCCCTGGCAGGGCTGCGTGTGATCGCTGCCGTAGATCCCGAGTATAGGAATGCAAGGGATCGGATCGAGCGACTTGGGCTGCTGGCCCGGGTGATTCAGCTTCACGCCGAAGCGCGTGCCTATCTCGCGAGCCAGGCCTACGGCGACGCGATCCGCAGGCTCCAGGAGATTCGCAGTTACGATATCGAGTACAGGCCAGGTACCATCGGCGATGAGCTCTATCAAGCCTATATGGGGCGGGGAGCCCTGTACCTCAAGCTCGCTGCCGACGATCTACAACCAGCCAATGCGCCCAAGCCCGAGGAGCCATCGTATCTGATCTCCGATGGCATGCTCGAGAACCTTCGTAGAGCGCAACGAGATTTCGAGGCTGCCGTGTCTGAACGTCGCAGTAGTCGAGAGGCTGCCCAGGCGAACGCGCTGGCCATGGGCATCCAAGAGGGCCTCGAGCGCTACAGTGACTGGGCGTGGGAGGAGAGCAGCATCGCTCTGATGGCGGTGTACGAGGCCGATGCGATGTATTTCGGGGGGCATGTCGGCTCTCTTCTGTGTGACGCTTTGGTGCATCAGATCCGCTTGATGATGCAGTTGGAAGAGATCGGGAGCGCTGTCGCCGCGCGAGAACGAATGGCCAGGGTCGAGGGGTGTGCGGTTGGCCAAGTGGATGCCCTGATGGTCGTGCTGACGCCCACGGCGACGTCTACGCCCACGCATACGCCCACGGTGACGCCCACCTTTACGAATACGCCGCGCCCTTCGCCGACCGCGACTGTGACGCCGACAGACACTTCGACGCCAGAGCCAACGCCGGAGCCCAAGAGCGATGGGGGGGATAGCAAACCCAAACCGACGCGACCCTCGCGCAAGTAACGGAGTGTGGGCTCGACCGTTGAGGAGCAGCGTATGATCTCTCACTTGCGCCGCCCTGCTGAGGCGGGCTGGCGGCGTGCGTTTCAGGATATGGCACTGGGCTATGGCCTGGCGCTGCTGGCGCTGTTTGCGCTGCCACTGGCTTTGTTGCCCCTCGTCAAGGCCAGAGACGCGTGTACTGTCTGGCAGCCCGTGCATAGCTGGAGCGGCGATAGCTACGTTCTTCGAGTTGTGGCCAGCGACCAGGCCTCCCTATACGCTATGGGGGGGGCTGGCGGCTTCTATCTTAGTCTGGACGGCGGCCAAGCGTGGTCCCGGCCGAGCATACCCCTTCCCAGCGGCCGCCTGGAGATGGTGCGTGTTCTCGATCTGGCCGTTCATCCTCAGGATCCGCGCCGGGCACAGATCGTCGTCGCCTCTTCGGCCGATCGACCCAGGCCGATGGTCTACTCGACCCAAAGTGGAGGTCAATCCTGGCGGGTGGAGAGCGCGCTCGGGCCTCTGCGTGTCCAGGCGATCTCATATGGACCCGCGGGTGAT
Organism: Anaerolineae bacterium; assembly: GCA_016928125.1. Next base: position 4,588 of record JAFGLK010000389.1, on the reverse strand, counting down.
GATCTCTACATCGTAACCCTTGGGAATATCTACCGAATCGACTGGGCCTCGGATCTGTCGCTGGTCACCGGGCGCGATGCGGACCTGGATCGCTTTCGGATCGCATCTCTAGGTGTCGATGAACAGGTGCAAGCTTTGACAGTCGGCGCATGGCAGCCGGACATGCTCACCGACGGCGAGCGCGCACCGCGCTATCTCTATCTGGGCATCAAAGGCAGAGGCCTGCGCGTCCTGTTGGATGATTCCGACGCGGGCGTCTCCCTTTTGCCCGTGAAGCAGGCGGATGCTTCTTCGGTCTACGTCCGGGAGCACGCAACGGTGCATGCCATCTGTGTGCATCCCAATCGGCCCAAGACGGTCTGCGTGGGCACTGACAAGGGCCTCTATGCCAGTGTAGATGGCGGGACGACTTGGATTCCCATGGCCTATTCGCTGCGCCAACGCGGCGTGCTTGCATTGTTGGTCGATCCAGCCGACAATGTGATCTATGCCGGGATCGCCAGGGGCGGGATCCTGTACAGCGCAGATGATGGCGCCACTTGGGAGCAGTTGGGCGAGGGACTGGGGCATCGGTCCGTGTCGTCTCTGGCCATCCGGCACAATGGCTCGCAGGGCAAGTTGCTCTATGCTGCTACGAATGATGGTCTATGGCAGATTGAGCTGCCGACAGCTGGCTAGAACGCGGTAATCCGTTGCTTGGCATCGAGTGTTCCTGCCCCGGCGTCGGGGTCCCACTGCCTGAGGGCGACAATTGGTCAGTCAATAGATGCAGATATCAGTGACAGAGTGATGCAGAACGGCCGGCTAACGAATCCAGATCCACAGATCGCCAGATCTCTGTACCGCACCGAGGGGCGCTATGGGAACGCGATGCGCTGGAGCCTATGGGCGGTCTGCATCGTGGCGCTCTGGCTCTGGCGTGGCATAGGTCCCATCGATTGGTCATTGCCCCTCCGTTCGTGGAGCGGAGAGGCTCTTCTTCTGGTCGCCTATGCATTCACGAATCTGGTTTGGATGCTGCTCTTTCTGCCACCAAGCTTGGCGGCGCGATGGCGTCGGGCCTATCGATCGCTGCCCAAACAAAGGGCATGGATTCTCGTCTCCTTTCTTCTGGATCACTTGTACGTCACGGCGCTCATTGCCCTGACCGGCGGCTTTCGCAGTGAGCTCTATCTTCTCTATGCCGTATTGGCGCTCAAGTCGGCTGTGTATTTCCTGTACGCCCAAGGCCTGATTCTGATCTCTTTCAGTTCAGGTGTTCTCTGGATCGGCGCGGCCTACCTGGATGCGCAGAGCCTCTTTTTCCTTGTCGATCGCGGATTTTTGCTTCGCTATGGCGGCCTTTTTGCTCTCGTTGCCAGCGCTTTGGTAGTTGGGCGCACGCTCAAGCGAAGACAACGCTCCATCCTCAGTTTGGACGCCAACCTCTCACAAAAGAGCCGGGACCTTGACAACCAGGGACGCGTTCTCCAGGAGACGGCCAATGAGCTGGCCAACCGGGTTCTTGAGCTTCGCTCCATTCAAGAGAGCGTCAAAGCGGTCAACTCTTTGCTGGCTCTAGATGAGTTGCTCCAGATCATTGTGGAGAGCGCCACACGGGTCTTGAAAGGAGCGCGCTGCAGCATTGCGCTGGTCGACGAGAGTCGCCAGCTTGTGGTGACCAAGGCGGCGGCCGGCATACCGCAGACTCAACTGCACGGCACCTCGTTTCGCATCGGCCAGGGCGTGGCCGGCTGGGTCGTTGAGAACCGCAAGCCTGTTCTGATCCACTCGATCAGAGATGATCCGCGCTTCCAGCCCATTGGTTCATGGCCAGTGGAATCGCTCTTGAGCGTGCCGCTGATCTCGGCCGAAGGAGGTATGCAGCCTGTCATCGGGGCCCTCACAGCCACCAGCCCAGAACGGGATGCCTTTACGGCCACGGATATGGAGCTCCTGGAGGCGTTTGCTGATCAGGCCACCATGGCCGTGATGAAGGCCTCTCTCTATGAACAGCTGGTAGCCCAGGAAAAACAGACCGCCCGGCTCTATCAAAGCGTGCTTGAAAAGAGCAACGAGCTGGAAGCGGTCTTGGCCGGCATTGGCGACGGCGTGATCGTGGTCGACCCGAGCCTGCAGTTGATGATGATGAACCCCGTTGCGGCACGTATCTTTTACGTATATCAGGCGCCAAAGAAGGGCGTGCGCCTGCCTGAGCTGGTTTCCAATCAGGATCTGCTTGACTTGGCGCGAGACACCTTGGACGGTATCGATCTCCCGGTCATCCGTGAGATTAGTCTGCCCAGGGAGGATGATAGCGACCAGATCTTTCAGTCCTTGGCCTCGGTCATCAAGGGAGCGCAGGATCGTGTCCGCGGCGTTGTGATCGTGATGCGTGATGTGACCAGTCAGAAGGAGGTCGAGCAAGTCAAGTCCAACTTCTTGTCCGTCGTGTCGCACGAGTTGCGCACACCTCTACACTCGATCAAGGGCTTTGTCGAGATCATTCTGATGGGCAAGACGGGCGAACTGACCGAGCTGCAGCGCGACTTTTTGACGACAGTTAAGGAGTCGACCACCAATCTCCAGCGGCTGATCGATGATCTGCTCGAGTTTTCGCGAATGGAAGCCGGAAAGGTCAAGCTTGAGCCTGAGCAAATCTCCCTTTACGACATCGCTGACGGCGTCATGGAGAGACTCAGTCCTCTGGCCCAAGAGGGCAATCTGACACTTCTGAATCAGATCCCCGAGGATATTGCGCTGATTGAGGCTGATCCCATGCGCATCGAGCAGGTGCTGACGAACCTGATTTCGAATGCGATCAAATTCACGCCCGAGAAGGGCTCCGTGACGGTCATGGCCGAGGATCTGGGCGATCAGGTGCAGGTCTCTGTGCGAGATACGGGCATTGGTATCCCCAAGGAGGAGCAGCCCCAGATCTTCCAGCGTTTCTACCAAGTCGACAGCAGCGCCACACGCTCCTATCGCGGGGCCGGCCTAGGCCTCACCATCTGCAAGTTCATCATCGAGTATCACCATGGCACCATCTGGGTGGAAAGCGAGCTTGGCGAAGGGAGTACCTTTAGCTTTGTGCTCCCCAAGGAACTGCCTCAGGACCAAGAACTGGTGATCGACTTTACCACGCCTGTGCGCAGGCAGACACCCGTTAACTGAGCCCACATCTGGTGATTTGGGAGCAGCCATGCTGTGTGCCTGCTCCTCGCCGCAGAGCAAGATCCAAGCCCACGCAAGGGTTCAAGCCAAGCGCCGCTGCAATCGCTGAGCTTGGTTTGCGTCGGGTCTCAGGGATGCACCGCGGCCTTGAGCACTCGATCGCTGTAGTTCTGCACCAGAGGAAAAGCTTGGGCCGCCTCCTCGAGCGAAAAGTGGTGGGTGATAAAAGGCTTCAAGTCGATATAGGCGCTTTGCCCTATGTGGCTGGCAAGCTCAATGGCGCGCGGGTACGTGTGCTTCATGCGACGCGCCATCTTGATGGTGAGTCCCTTGCGGCGCGCAACATGATGGGGTAAGACCACCTGATCCTCCGCCGGAATGCCGACGAGCACCACGGTGCCACCGCGCTTGACGACCCGCGCCGCTTCCTCTTGTGCCGCCAACGTCCCGGCGACCTCAATCGCCACATCCACACCATGGCCTTTCCAGGCATGGCCCGCCCACGCCTCTGCAACCAAGGCCTCTATCTCCGTGACCAATTCAGGCGATGTCTCCTGCTCAAGAGAAGGGATCGGAATCGCGCCCAGGGCCGCGGCCCTCTCCCGACGATAAGCCAATGGCTCGACGGCAAAGACCTGCGAAGCCCCGCCGATCAGAGCCAGTTGCACAAGCAAAAGCCCGATCGGCCCGCACCCAACGATCGCCACCGTCTCGCCGACCCGCACATCGGCCAGGTCCCAGGCATGGATCGCGACGCCCAAAGGCTCGAGCATCGCGCCCTCATCTGCGCTCAGCCCCGCGGGCAGGGGGAACAGAAACTCGCGCCCAAAGGCCACATACTCGCGCAAAGCGCCGTCTTGAGGCGGGGTTCCAGAGAACAAGATGTGTTCGCAGAGATTGGGGTCGCCTTCGCGGCAATAGCGGCACTCGCCACAACTGATAGCCGGTTCGACAGCTACGAGGTCGCCTGGCTTGACGTGCGTCACGCCTTGCGTAACCTCCACCACCTCGCCCGCGAATTCATGGCCCAAGACAAGTGGGGTGTCGCTCACCGTGTCGCCAATGCGCCCCTCGTTATAGTAGTGGATGTCGGAATGGCAGATCGTCACCGAGCGGACCCTGACGAGCGCCTGTCCGATCTGTGGCTGGGGAATGGGCTCCTCCACCAGGCGCAGATCGTGCGGCCCATGAAGCCTCAAAGCCCGCATTCGAGCAGATCCCACCATGAATAGCTCCTCCTACTTGCTCTGTTGGTTTGCGGGTTGGTCGCCGCCATTTTGGCGTCACCGGGCGAATCTGTCAACCCTTCTCGGTTTGCCTTCAGTATGGCCCGAGACGACAGCCTTGGGAACAGGGCCGCCATGGATCGGAGGCACAGGGGAATAGGATTCAGAGGGTCTGGGAGCGCGCTTGCGGATGGAAGCGCCAAACATGG
>JAFGLK010000388.1 GCA_016928125.1 Anaerolineae bacterium | reverse complement strand
TTCATAGCCAGCCTTGATGATCGCCTCGGTCATCGCCTCCAGAATCTCGGCATCGTGCTCGATCAGGCCGGTGAGATGAATGCCGCGCGCCTGCACCGCGCCACGGCCGTAGCGCGCTCGCAGAGCCGTCCGCAGTTGCTGGCGCACCTCCCAGTTGACCTCCATGGCGGCCATGTAGCTTCCGGCGCCATACGGGATATACTCGTAGCTTGGCTTGTACCAGCGGCTGTTGCCCGGATCCCGATAGCGCGCGCCCCCGCCCACGCCGATGCCCATGATTGGCATGGGGATGACGCAGGCGTTGGCCCCACCGATGTAGCGGTAGAGCGGCAGATCGCTGGCCGCCGCGGCCGCCTTGGCCACCGCCAGTGAGACCCCCACGATAGCGTTGGCTCCCAGCCTGCTTTTGTTCGGGGAGCCGTCCAGTTCGATCATGCGTGCGTCGATGGCGCGTTGCTGGGTGACATCGATCCCCACCAGCTCGGGCCCGATGACCTCATTGACGTTACGGGCGGCCTTGCGCACGCCCATGCCGCCGAACCGTTCCTCGCCATCCAGCAACATGACGGCCTCATAGGTGCCGGTGGAGATGCCCACCTCGGGTGTGGAGCGCCCCACTGCGCCCGTGTCGGTGGTGACGGTGACCTCCAGGCATAGCTCGCCGCGATTGGCCATGATTTCGCGGGCCTCGACGCTCTTGATTTTCGCGCTCAATGTGTTTCGCCTCCCAGGATGGTATGGATGCCGGAGACAAGCTTACTCCCGGCCTATGGCCTGTCAAATGGCTTGGCCGGCGCCCTTTTCCGCGGTACAATGCCCTCAGACCGTGGAGAGCCTGATTCTCAAGCAGAGCGATAGGACAAAAGCAGATGATTCCGAAACTTGTTTTTGGCAGAACGGGCCATGAGAGCACGCGCACCCTGTTCGGGGCCGCTGCCCTGGGTAGGCGCACGCAGGCTGAGGCCGACGCCACCCTTGAGGTGCTCTTGTCTTTTGGGGTGAACCACATCGACACCGCCGCCAGCTATGGCGATTCGGAGCTCCGCATCGGTCCCTGGATGGCGGAACACCGCGACGATTTCTTCCTGGCCACCAAGACCGGCGAGCGCACCTACGACGCGGCGCGGGCCCAGATACGGCGCTCCCTCGAGCGGCTTCGGGTGGACCATGTCGACCTGATCCAGTTGCATGGACTGGTGGATCCCGACGAATGGGAGACGGCCATGGGCGAAGAGGGCGCCCTGCGCGCGGCCATCGAGGCGCGAGACGAGGGGCTGGTGCGGTTCATCGGGGTCACCGGTCACGGGGTCGAGGCGCCCTCTATGCACAGGCGCAGCCTGCAGCGCTTTGATTTCGACTCGGTGCTCCTGCCCTGCAACTATCCGATGCTGCAGAATCCCCGGTACGCCGCCGATTTCTCCGCCCTCGTAGCCCTGTGTCAGGAGCGGAACGTGGCGGTGCAGACCATCAAGTCGGCGGCGCGGGGCCCCTGGGGCGACAAGCCGCACATCCGCACCACTTGGTACGAGCCACTGGAGGAACAGGCGGACCTCGATCGGGCCGTGCACTGGGTCTTGGGCCACCCCACCGTCTTTTTGAATACGGCCGGCGACATCGACGTGCTGCCCAAGGTGCTCGACGCAGCCTCCCGCTTCGAGCAGGCGCCCTCCGACGCAGAGATGCGAACCATGGTCGAGAGCAAAGGCATGGTACCCCTTTTCCCTAGGGACTAGGCGATCTGCACTGCCTGGACCGGTCCATCCTTTCGCGGGTCTATCGGCATCAAGAAGCTCGTCCCGGACCATCCCGAGGCGCTCTACCTTGCCGAGTTGGAGTCGCGCGACCAGATCCAGCGTAGCATCGCCCGGCTTCTGGATCGCGTTCCCGAGTCCGATGATCCTCAGCCAGTGGGTGAGCGCGAAAGGTCACACCCCGAGGCCTCAGGGCCACGGGAAGGCCATCGTCGGCAGGTTGGCGTAGCGACGCATGCGCAGCGTCAGACGAGCGCCGGCGCCGGGCGCGAGCCGCACCGTGAACGTGGGCGCGCCCACCTCGATCGTCTGATCGCCCCACGTCACGTTCTCGATCTGGTGCTCGCCATAGGCCCCGCCTTGCACGATGAGCACGCGTTCCTCCACCTGGCTGATATTCACGAGCTGGACCGTCGTCTCATTGGCCGTCATCCCCTCAACTAGGGCGGCCACGTCCTCAGGTAGGCCGGCGCGGCGCCGGACCGGGTCAAAGTAGCGCAGCCGGCAGTGCAGCGGATAGCCCGCTCGCCCAGTGGGCAAGCCGCCCAGCATCAACTGGATCAGGGCATCCGTGGTGGCCGGGTTGATGCGGTTCATGTCATCGGAGAGGCGCGTGTCGGGCGTGGACACGTCGGCACGCATCAGCTCCATTTTGTGGCGCACCGTCGCTAGATCGTGCGACAGCGCCTCGACGGGATAGTCGGGCCGTCCGCCCTCCAGAAAGGCGAGCCACTGGCTCGGATAACCGGACCGCCTATGCCAGGGGAACGCGGACGGGTCGCTGGCCGGGATGCGTTGGCGATCTCCCGGATCCATGGACCAGTAGTAGACCTCCATTGCGCCGTGGGCAAACGGCTCTGGGCGCCAGTTGTACCAACCCTCGTCGCCATAGCCGTAAGGGTACATCAGTTGCCCGTCGATCGTGCGGGCGTTCTCGCGCACCTTGGTGATCACCGTGCGCCATACGTCCACATAACGCATGTCTCCGGTGAGGAGCAGCGCATTGCCAAAGCCATATGGGCAGCGAGAGAAGAACTGGGGCCGGTGCACCATCTTGCCCGTCGCGGGGTCCATCACGCTGAAACCCCAGCCATAGACGCCGCCGTACCATTTGCCGTCACACTCGCCGCCGATGGTGCCGTCGAGCCCGATGTTGGTGGGAATGAGACCTCCGTTGGCCGCACTGCGTTCAGCCCAGGCGTCCACGTATTCGAGCGCCCAGTCCCGGTACTTGTCTGCGCCGGTGAGGGCATAGGCGCAAAAGGCCAGGGTGGTGGCGCCCAGGTTGAGCGGATGGTCGCCGACGACGTCGTTATAGTCTTTGAAATGCTCGACGATCTGCTGATAGCTGTGCTCGCCGTGGCCCAGCCGAAAACGCCCCTCGACCTCGATGGGGTCGCCGGCCCAATCCAGGCCGGTGGCCTTGCGCAGCATGGGGCCGCGGCTGCCGTTCATCATGCTGCGGATGATCTTGTGCTCTGGGTCCCAGTTGGGCGCCTGGGGATCCTCACCCATGTAGAACCCGGCATAACGTTGCATGCGCTCGCGCAGCTTGCGATCGTAGGGGTCCGAGAGGCCCTGCAGGACGATGACGGCGTAGCTCTCGCCGTGGTGGAACCAGTCGAACATCACGGGGAACTCTTTGTAGTACATGCC
>JAFGLK010000387.1 GCA_016928125.1 Anaerolineae bacterium | reverse complement strand
CCCGATCCCAACGCGCCCGTCATCGCCCCGTTCACGCTGGAGGTGGTGCGCGGCGATGCGGAGGCGCTGCGGCAGGTGTACGCGCCCCCCACGGAGAGCCAGCCGATTGCCCTGGGCGGGCATGCGGCCACCCGCGATGTGGAGCAGATCACCGACGAGATCAGCCAGATCCGCTATGTGGTGCAGCATCCGAACGCGCCCGACCTGTGGCTGGTGTTCACCGATTCGATCTCGGGCTTTCCCGACCGGTTGCCCGACAATGAGGCCACGGTGGCGGTGTTTGAGGAGATCCTGCAGACGCTGCGCTTCAACTGACGGATTCGTGCGGCGGAGGGGCTGGCCGAGAGGCGGCCCCTCCGCCGCGTACGCGTTTGGAACGCTGGGAGTGACGGATGTTGCCACGGCTGCGCTGGGGCCTGCGGGCCCGCATTGTCACCTGGTCCTTCGTGCCCACCATGATCGTGCTGGGCGCGGTGGCCATTTTCACCTTCTACACCTACGGACGCGTCACCGAGGCGCTGGCCATCGAGCGGAACCGCAAGCTCACCGAGTTCCTGGCCCAGCAGGTGAGCGTGGAGCTGGCCCGCCATGTGGATGTCCTCAATGCCCTGGCCATGACGCCCGACTTTCAGAGCCTGGAGCCGGCCTACCTGCAGACCGCCCTGCGCTGGTCGGTGCCGACGCTGCGCGATTTCGACGCTGGCGTAGCCGTGCTCGATGCTCAGGGCCGGGTGGTGGCCGTCGACCCGCGCCGCCCCGATCTGGTGGGCCAGGACTGGTCCGAACGGCGATTCTTTCAGCGGCTGGGCATCCCCGAGGAGTTCATCTTCGCCTCGGATATCGAGGATCTGGGCCCCGATGGGCGCCCGGTCCTGGCCATCGTCCTGCCTCTGCAGGGCTCGCAACAGCAGATGCGCGGCGCTCTGGTGGGCCTGTTCGAGCTGGATCCCCACCCGCGCAGCGTCAGCGCGCTCTATCGCAGCCTGCTCAAGTTTCACACCCGTCCGGGCGAGAGCCGCATCTACCTGGTGGACAGCGCCCGGCGTCTACTCGACCCGCTGCGCCTCTTTACGCTTGGGGAGAATGTCTCGACCTGGCCTGTGGCGCAGGCGGCGCTGACGCGCGAGAGCGGCGCGCTGCGCGCCCAGGGCCTCAAAGGCGAGGAGGTCATCGCCAGCTACGCGCCGATCTGGAATACCCCCTGGGCGCTGATCGAGGAGGAGAGCTGGCGCCAGCTCACGGCGGTGAGCCGGCGCTATGGGCGGCTGCTTCTGGCCTTGCTGCTGGTGGGGTTGGCCCTGCCGCCGGTGCTGGTGGCGCTGGGGATGAAGCGCATCATCGGGCCGGTGGCCGAGATGACCCAGGCGGCCCAGCGTATCGCCGGCGGGGCGCTGGAGCAGCGCATCCAGGCGCCGCCCGGCGACGAACTGGCCGATCTGGCCTCGGCGTTCAATGAGATGTCCCAGCGGCTGCAAGACCTGTACAACAGTCTGGAGTGCCAGGTGGCCGAGCGCACCCACGAGCTGGCCACGCTGAACGGCGTGGCGCGGGCCGTCAATCGCTCCCTGAACCTGCGCGAGACGCTCGAGGCCGCCCTGGTTGAGACCCTGGCCGCGCTGGGCGTCCGGCGCGGTCTGATCTACTATGCCTGGCAGGGGAGCGAGCGTCGCGAGTGGGCGGGCTGCGAGGCGCCACCAGGGGCTCAGGCGCTCGCCGAGCGGGCCATGGCTTTGGCTCAAGAAGCGGGCCAGGCTGCGAACGCGCCGGCGGGGGCGCTGGCTGCCCCCCTGCTGGCCCAGGGCGCGCCCGTGGGCGCGATCTGGCTCTGGCCCGATGGGGAGCAGCGCCCCGACGACGAGACGCGCGCCCTGCTGGGCGCCATCGGCCAGGGCGTGGGCGTGGCGGCCGAGAACGCCCGCCTGTACGAGGAGGTCGAGCGTATGGCGGCCGCCGCCGAGCGCAACCGCTTGGCGCGAGAGCTGCACGACTCGGTGACCCAGACCCTCTTTTCGGCCAACCTGATTGCGGGCGTGCTACCGTTGTTGTGGGAGGCCGACGCCGATGAGGGCCGGGCGCGCCTGGGCGAGCTGCGCGAGCTGACTCAGGGCGCCCTGGCCGAGATGCGTATGTTGTTGCTGGAGCTGCGCCCGGCGGCGTTGAGCGGCGCGGTGCTGGGCGATCTGCTGCGCCAACTGCGCGACGCCATCGCGGCGCGGGCGCGCCTGCCCATCAGCCTGCAGGTGGCGGGCGCCGCCGAGCCGCCCGCCGAGGTGCGTGTGGCGCTCTATCGCATCGCGCAGGAGGCGCTGAACAACGCCGTCAAGCACGCCCAGGCCCAGGCGCTGGAACTGGCCCTGGAGATGGCTCCCGGATGGGCGCGGCTTACGGTGCGGGACGATGGGTGCGGGTTCGATCCAGCCCAGGCGCCCGCCGATCGGCTGGGCCTGCGCATCATGGGCGAGCGCATCGCCGCGCTGGGCGGGCGACTGCGGATCGAGAGCCGGTCGGGCGCGGGCACGCGCATCGTGGCCGAGTGGTCAGCATCGGGCCAGGTGGATATCGAGGAGTAGCGGTGAGGAGCGGAAAGATGACGGAAACAGAGCCGATTCGCGTCTTGATCGTCGACGATCACGCGGTGGTGCGCAGCGGGCTGGGGGCCTTTTTGCGCGCCTATCGTGATCTCGAGTTGGTGGGCGAGGCCGCCAACGGAGAACAGGCGCTGGAGCGAGCCCGGGCCCTGCACCCCGATGTGATCCTGATGGACCTGGTGATGCCGGTGATGGATGGCGTGGAGGCGATCCGGGCGCTGCGCGCGCAAGGCTCGGAGGCGCGCATCCTGGCGCTCACCAGCTTTGCCGAGGACGAACTGGTGCAGCGGGCGCTGCAGGCCGGCGCCTTGGGTTATCTGCTCAAGAACGTCTCGCACGAACAGCTGGCCGAGGCGATTCGCCAGGCCCACGCCGGGCGCCCGAGCCTGTCCCCAGAGGCGACCGCCGCGCTGATCCGGGCCGCCCAGGCGCCCCCCGCCCTGGGCCACGATCTGACGCCGCGCGAGCGTGAGGTGCTGGCGCTGCTGGTGCGTGGCCTGAGCAATCCCGAGATCGCCGAGCAGCTCATAGTCAGCGAGGCCACGGTCAAGACCCACGTGAGCAACATCTTGTCCAAGCTGGGCGCAGCCACGCGTACTGAGGCGGTGGCGCTGGCTGTGCAACACGGCTTGGTCACCTGACGGATAGATCCACCATTCGGCAGCCTGTCCTGCCAATCCCCCGGCCACATCGCACGGCTGGAGGCTTTCGTCTGTGTTGAGATTGGCCGTGCCGCACTTGCCAGTGCCGAGCGGTCTGGATCGGCCTATGCGGCCTGGCAGCGCCAACTCCCCAGTTGGCGCTGCATATCCCCAGCGGCGGGATGATCAAGGGCCACATAAGTGGTCAGCGCCCTCTCGGCGCAGGCGATCGCCCTGGCGAGATCGCCACGTCTGGTCAACTCCATGCTCCAGTTCCATAGGTCAAGCGCGGCGTCAGGATGACTGCCGAACGCGCTGTAGAGATCGCCAGCTCGCTGATAATACGCCCACGCGCGAGCATCCTGGCCCTGCCGTCGAGAGATCTCGGCCAGTCCGCAATGGGCCTCCGCCTCCTGTGTACGGTATCCGATCTCGCGCGCGATGCTCAGTTGCTCCTCAAAGCATGTCCGGGCGCCGTCGAGATCGCCAGAGGCCAGGAGGGCTTCGCCCAGATCACCCCTGGCGATCGTCTCGCCCCTGGGGTCCCCGATTTGACGGGCTATCTCGAGGCTCCGCTGCTGGTAGGCAATGGCCGACTGGGGCTCACCGATCGTTACATGGACCGTGCCGAGGCCGTTGAGCGCGATACGCTCTCTCCGTCGATCCCCCAGCTCTCGGCAGACCTCAAGCCACTCGGAGTAGAGCGCTACGGCGCGTTCCATCTGCCCTGCGCGCTCGTAGGCCTTGCCCATCAGGCCCAGAGCCAGTCCCTCTGCCCGGAGATCGCGGAGATCGCGGGCGAGCTGAAGGGCTGGGGCCAGATGCGCCAGTGCTCTGGGCAGCTCACAAGCGAAAGCCAACTCGACGCCGAACCCCAATCGGGAGACCACCTCAGCCCGCGGATCCTGGAGTCGCAGAGCGGCCGCCAGCCCAGCCTGCCACCAGGACATGCGTTCGGACCCAGACAGGCGCAGCTGCAGAAAAGTGAAATCCTCGTCGAGATAGGTACAGCAGATCCGGGCGGCCTGATCGTCAGAGGGCGCATGCCCTGCGGCCCAGCGCTGACCCACTTCGATGTTGGGCCGTTCACGATCAAAGAGGCGCAGAGCAGCAAGGGCCTCGGCGCCACCCCGTCGAAAGGCGCGATAGGCTGCCTGCGCGATGTCGCCATAGTGGGCCGCGTGGCGCACCTGGACCAGTCGCTCCACGGCTTCATCCAGGCGCGAGGCGCCATGGGCGCGACAGAGATCATGCAGGCGGTATCGCCGACTTGCTGTGTCATACTCGACTAGATTGCTCCGCAGAAGGCGAGTCATCGCCTCTGCGGCGTCGCTGATGTTCGATGCAACGCCCTGCCCCTCGTCCGCCTCGAGTCCCCAGATGGCGGCGACGGCTGCCCGGTCGAAGCTGGAGCGAAAGACAGAGAGCGCATGCCAGCGACTGCGCAGCGTGGGATCCAGGAGATCGGCGCTGCAGGCCAGGGAGGCCTGCACTGGGGCCATCACGCCGGGCAAGCCCTTGCGGGTGGCGCTGAACTCAGCCAGGAAATCCGACACCATGAGATCGGCTCGCTCGGCAAAGGCGCTGCCCACCACGCGCAGCCCCAACGGCAGGCCGCCGCACGTGAGGGCAATCTGGCCTGCTTCCTCCCCTGTCAGATGGGCCGCCACCGAACGCAGCATGTCCGCCGCCGCATCAGGTCGCAACGATCGTAGATCCAGGGCGCGCATGCCGGGCAGCGCGAGGCGCCACCGTGAGGTGATCAGCAGAAGACACCCTTCACCAACGATCAGCGGCTCGACCTGGGCAGCGTCTCGCGCATCGTCGAGCAGGAGCAGGGCCCTTTTGCCCCAGAGCAGGCTCTGATAGATGGCGCATACGTCGTCTATACGCTCGGGTATGTCCGCCAGAGGGTAGAAGGAGCGAATCACCTGGCGCATGGCCTCGACTGGGGCCAGAGGCTGAGCCTCAGTGCCGCGCAAGTTGAGGTAGATCTGGGCGTCTGGGAAGCGCGGCGCGAGTCGATGCGCCAGGGCGAGACCCAGCGCCGTCTTGCCGATGCCGCCCAGGCCGCGCAGGGCCACCAGACTGACCCCGTCCCGCTCGACAGCCTCCACGAGTTGAAGCAACTCGGCCTCTCTCCCGTACAAGTCGGCGGGCGGCGCCGGAAGCTGATGCAACGGACGGGGCAGCAAGTTGTCTACGCGGTCGGCCGGAATCCCTAGGTGGCGCCAGGTCGGACCCGTCTCGGGCGCCGTTGGCAGGTCGCCTCGACGGATGACCTCGCACAGGGCGGTGGTGGCGCTCTCCGGCTCGATGCCCAGCTCTGTGGCCAAAACCTGCTGACATGCTTCGTATTGCGCGACGGCCGCCGCACGACGGCCCTGCATCGCCAGCGCCGTGATCAAGGCACGGTGTACGCGCTCGTCCCATGGGTCGAGTTGGAGGCCGCGTTGTGCGTAGTCTTCGGCATGGGCATAGTCGTGGTTGGCCAGCGCATAGTCGGCCAGGCGATGGCAGACATACAGGGCCCGAAGCCGGTAGCGTTCCCGCTGCAGGGAGAGCCAGTTCTCCAGGTCGGCGCAATCGGCGAAGGAAAAGCCTTGCAGCAATTCTCCCCGATACAGTCGCAGAGCCCTTTCCAGCTCGCTGGCTATGTTCGGGTCCACGGCCCCATCGGGCCAGAGTGCTGGCAGGCTGTGGAGGACGGCGACGTCCAGAAAATGGTCGCTGCGCAGGTTGAACTGCACGCTCTGGCGGTCGATCAGAAGCCAGGGGGGATCTGTCTCCGCATCGTGGAGAGCCTGGCGCACGTTGGCCAGGGCGGTGCTGAGGCTACGCAAGGCGTTGCGCTCGGGGTAGTCTGGCCAGAGCAGGCCGGCCAAGGCCTCGCGGCGATGAGGACGTCGCGAGTCCATCACAAGCCAGGCGAGCAGCGCGCGGGCCTTGTCGGATCGAAAGCCGGTGACCGGGCGCCCGTCCAGGCAGACCGCGAAGCGACCTAGCAGGGCGATGTCGAGTCGCGCCATGAATAGCCCCCGATTTCGCACTCAGGGCCAGGGGCACAGTATCCATGATACTCAACTGCGTCCCATAACTCAACTCTGAGCTCGCAACAGAAAGCTGTCGTCGTCGCAGCCTCGTTGCAGCGTCGTTGCAGGCGTATGCTATGCTGATGTCGCAAGCGCATCGGGCCCGATACGCGCAGTGGTGGCGAGTAGATGGGCGGGCGGGACCGAGCCTGCTGTCTGGTCATGGCTCGGCCGGGCCGCCGCCCCAGGAACAATGGAGGAAGCGATATGCCAGCCTACAATCCGAATCAGGTCCATCGCGCGTTTACCCAAGCGTTCAACAGCGGCGACATCGATGCCGTCATGGCCCTCTATGAGCCCGACGCCTGCATCGAGCCCGAGCCGGGCACCCTCGCTGAGGGGTGGGATGCCGTGCGGGAGGTGGTGAAGGCGTTTCTGGCCCTCAAAGGCCAGATCACCTTTGACACCAAAAAGGTGGTGCAGGCCGGTAATGTGGCCGTGCTACATGGAGAGTGGTCGCTGGCTGGGACGGGCCCCGATGGGAGCCCGGTCAGCCTCGCGGGCACCACCACCGAGGTGGTGCGCAAGCAGGCGGACGGGACCTGGCTGTATGTCATCGACCTGCCCGACGACATCTAGACGGAGAGCCGGGCAACCCCTGCCTCGTTGCCAAAGCAAGGAGCGCAGAGCTCGCCGGGCTTGCATTCGAAGGGCTGTATGCCTGTGCATGGCCTTCCCGCCTGAGTGACGGGCTCATCAAGCCGCAGGTTTTGAGGGCTCTGCGCTCGTCTCGAAACGATGTCTCCCGTGAAATGCGCCGTTGGAAGATCAGGAGGGCCACAGGGTCGTGACGGAGGATACCGTTGGAGAGTCGCCCGAAGGCACGGTTCCCTACGCCCATGGCTGTGAGTCGCAGATGACGCTGAAGCACCACGCCACGCGGACGGCGGCGACGTATGCCGCGTTCTTTCTTCCGTACCTGCGCGAGGGGATGTCGTTGCTCGACTGCGGCTGTGGCTCGGGATCGATCACAGTGGGGCTGGCCGCGGCCGAGGCGCCCGGCCAGGCCATCGGCATCGACATCAGCGATGTGGAGATCGCGCGCGCCCGGAATCGGGCCGCTGAGCAGGGCGTGAGAAATCTCGACCTCAGGGTGGGCGGTGTCACCCATCTTCCCTTCCCCGATGAGTCGTTCGACGCGGTCTTTTCGCACAATGTACTCGAGCACCTGCGCGATCCGCTCGGCGCACTCGAGGAGATGCGCCGAGTGCTCGCCCCTGGCGGCGTCCTCGGCATCCGAGACCGCGCCCCTGGCGGCAGGTTGATGGAGCCGCGCGACGAACTGGTGGAGGCGTTCAATGTGGTGTATGAGGCCGACTGGTGCGAGGCGGCGGGCCATGCGCGCACAGGCAGGCGCCTTCCGGGCCTCATGCGCCAGGCGGGCCCTGCTGACATCGTGACGACCGCTCCGTATGAGCTGTATACCACCCCCGACCAGCTGCGCTCCGTGGCCGAGATCTTTGCCACACGCTGCGCCGAGCCGGACTTTTGCCAGCGCGTGTTGGGCCGTGGCCTGGTCAGTGCTGATCGCCTGACGGCCATACAGGAGGCCTGGTGCGCCTGGCCCGAGCGCCTGGGTGCCTTTGGTGCGAACGCGTACGTCGAGGTGGTGGGCTGGAAGGCCCCGGTCCGCCCTGGGCCGGAGGCGAGCTGATGCGACTCTACCTAGCCACCTGACGGATAACCGAATCATTCGGCAGCCTGTCTAGCGAATCCC
Organism: Anaerolineae bacterium; assembly: GCA_016928125.1. The sequence goes on along the minus strand of JAFGLK010000387.1, from coordinate 175 downwards.
CCGGCCGCGCGATGTGGCCGGGGGGTTCCTCATGTATGCTGATCCTGGACGCAGAGAGACCCGCGAATGGCATGGCGGGAGGAGCGGAGGGAGGTCAGGATGGAGATCATGCTGGGCACGGTTTCATTGGCGCTCTGCTGGTTGCTGCTGAGCCTGGTCGCTCGCGGCTAGGGTG
>JAFGLK010000054.1 GCA_016928125.1 Anaerolineae bacterium | reverse complement strand
TAAGCGCGCTCGCGATGAGTGTGTAGATCCCCGGTCCCGCGGTCAGTCCAAGGCCCAGCGCGACCAGGGCCCAGGCCATAGTCCTGGAGCTTCCGGCATGCCAGCCACGCCATCCCCAGACGAGGACGATGGCGCTGGCGAGGACAGCCGGGATCGTGCCCACCGCCGTGCGCGAGAAAAAGAGCCAGGTGGGGCCCAGGGCGAGAAGCAGTGAGGCCATGAGCGCGCCCCGGCGCCCCAGCACATCGCGGGCGCCGTAAGGCACGATCACCAGCAGGGCGCCCATCAGCGCAGGCAGCAAGCGCACGGCGGCATCGCTGGCGCGCGTCAGCGCAAAGAGGAACAAGTTGGCGTCGTAGAGCAGCGGCACATAGCCGCTCGGCTGTGGCAATCCGCCCTTGGCCGCTCGCCAGGCGGCCAGGGCCGTCGTCAGCTCGCCCTCGGACAAAGGCCAACGCCCCAGGGCAGCCAATCGCAAGACCAAGGCGGCCACGCCCAGAAGAACATAGAGTGCCGTCTCGATATTGACCCTCGGCAGAACGACGAGCACTCTATCGAGGCCGCGCGCTGGGCCGTAATCATCACGCTGCTGAGTTATGGCTTTTTCCATGCACAGGCCTCTCAAGTCGGTGGGGCCGGGTCTATCGGAATCCCGCTGACCGGAGCGCGCTCCAGCCTAGGTGCTACGCAAACGCGCAGAACGCACAAGGCAGATTATAGCACAGTTGTTGACTATTCTGGCCAGCCAAAGATGATCACTGAGTTGTTCTCATAGGCGCGTGTCATGATGCGGTCAAACTTGGCCACCATAGGCTGGGCGAGCCGATACTTGCTGCGCTCGAGCTGTCCTAGATAGACATAGTCGATCCCATAGGCCCTGATGAGGGCCGCCGCCACGCGGGCATCGGTGCTCTGGTAGATGCTGGCGATATCGGGCTCGCGCTGCCCGGGCTCGTCATAGTTGCCCCGCCATTGCAGCTCGTGCCCTCCCCAACCCAGCAGGGTGGGGATCCCCGTGTGCGCCGACACCCAGTTATACTCAGAGTAAGAGCCGCCAGGCGCCTCGAGCATCACGGCATCCTCCGGGGCATGCTCTTGCAGCCACTGGATGGCTGCATAGTCATCAGGGCGGTACTGAGCTATGTAGCGAGTCCCGTCGAGGCTCGGCTGTCCCCGAAAGCCTCCCGCCTTGCTGGCCGTCGCCGCCACGGTATAGCTGAGACCCGCTACAATCAACAGCAGAGCGCCCACTCCCCATAGCGAACTCAGGATACGCGCGAGCACGCCGCCCGGACGAGCCCGAAAGAGCACATCATACACCGCGTAGGCCGAGCCCAACCCGAGAAGCACCCAGGCTTGATAGTAGAACTTGAAGACCGTGTTCATGCGCGTGCCAAAGGTATCGCGCAGAAAGATAAACTCGACGCTGACCGTAAGCAAAAAGCCGGAGATCGTCAAGAGCAGAGCGAACAGCGTACTCTTTCTGAGGCGGATGTCCTGGTTGAGCTCGTCTGCGGCCCTGGGGCGGCTACCCCAGACGAGCAGCACAGCCGCCAGCCCGATTAGCGCCAAGCACAGGCTGGCTGTCCACCATTCCTGCAAGACACAGAAAAGGGCGGCCGCCCCACAGAGGCCGCCTACGATCTGAGCCAGGAGCGGCAGCCTGCGCTCCTCGCGGCTGCACCGAGCGTAACGCGCCCAGAGAGCTATGAGGTAGCCTGCGAGGAGATAGACAAACACGCCCATCATCAGCAGATACTGATGCAGGCGCGTCTTGATGGCGCCCACCAGGCCGATGCCCGCAGCCTGGGAGCGGAAGCTCAGGAAAAACGGGAAGCAGAGGCCCACACCCAAGGCGAGCAAGATGAGACCCAACGACACGACATCGGAGAGCCAGCCAGTTCCTGCCTTGCGATCGAGCTGATGGCGTATAGCATAGGCCAACAGAAAGATGCCCCAATAGATGGGCAGATCCCAGGTATTGAGAAAGCCTATCGCGCCCAGACAGAGCCCCCAAAGCAGCCAGTCCAGTAGCCCTCCAGGCCACAGACTATGCAGGAAACCGACGAGGCCCTGGCCGGGACCTGTGCCCTCGCCCTCGTGCCCAGTCATCTGCTGGGCCGTGAAGCGACTCAGGAGCACGTTGAGGGCGAGGGCCAGCGCCAAGAGCACAAAGGGCAACGTCAGAACGTGCGGATGGTTGTCGCCCAACAGGAAACTGAAAAAGGGGAACTCGTCGATGACTTCCATCGACTGACCCAGCGCGTCGCGATCATGGATCACTCGCGAGGCGCGCCACCACCACCACATGTCATCGGGATACCACGTTGCGCTGGGCGGCGTGGCTCGCAGGTTCTTCACGTCCAGCCACCGCCAGAGCGCCTCAGAGCCGCCCCCGTGCGCTCGGATCAGTTCAACGATGCCCTCCAGGTTGCCCATGAGGGCTACGAGAACGGAGGCCAGCAGCCCGACCGCGATCCCGATGCGGCTGGCGACGAATCGTGTGGCCTGCCCTACAGCGCTGCGGTCGTCCTGGGCGGCCGCGACGAGATTGTAGGTGACGCCAAAAGCGCCCGTCACTGTGAGCGCAAAGAGCGTGATGCCCGCTAGGTTGAAAGTGTAGTCGCTCGCAAGGCCGGAGAGCTTGGTGAGCATCGCAACCATCACATAGCCCAGGTAGTAGTAGCTGATCGAGTAGCCGGAAAGCCAGGGATCATGGGGTGGGAAGGTCTTGCTGCGCAGAATCGCGTTGATAAAGGCGAATTCCATCGGCTTTTCGGTGGCAGCGATGTCGGGGTTATAGGCTCGGAAGACGCCAAAAGAGGTGAACGCCACCAGGAAGAGGCCTTCCACGACGAGCAAGAGTCGCCAGCGCGCAGCAAGCTCGGCGTACAGAGAGCGATCTCTTGACAAGAGAACCAGAGAAACCCCGGCCACCAGAAGCAGCACGAATACGATCTGGGCGCGCGTGTTCTGGATCACCCCCAGAGACGTCAGCAACCAGAAGAGATAGACCGTGAGCAGAAGCCCTACGGGGCGCGCAAAAGCGAGGCCGCGGTCAGGCAGAAAACGCAGCAGCCGCAACGTAAAGGGCAGCCCAACCAGCGCCACGAGCTGCAAGGCGAGCCACCAAGCCAGGAGTTGAAATGCCAATGTCTGTCCTCTTCACATCTCGTCCAGCGCCAAAGCGCTAGACCACGTGAAAGATCTCCACCTTTTCGTTTTGGAAGACCCGCTCCATGCGCCCACTCTGCTCGAGTTCGGCGAACTTGGCGAGGCCAGCCTCCGCATAGAGCGCGCGCTCGAGCTGCCCCACATAGATGTAACGCACCTGGTAGCGGTCCAGTATCTCGAGCAGGTGGTCACCATCTGTGGTTGTGTAGATCGCCTCCGCGTCGCGTTCACGCACGTCCACCTGATCCCAAGGGCGCTGTTCACGTTCATGAAAGCCGACCAGCGTCGGCAGCCCCGTGTAGGATGTGACCTTCAGCCCGCCCTCGCGGTAGAACCCGATTGGTGCTTCCACAAGCACGGGCGTGCCGGAGACATTCTCCCACAGCCACTCGATGGCCTCTCGTTCGTACCAAAGCTCGATGCCCTGATTCGGGTCGGGCCAATAGTAGATCCCAACATGCATATAGGCCGTGCCATCCAACGTCCCCCGAGGGGGCCAGGCGCTAGCAAGCCGCTCGTTCACGCGCACCGGGATCGCCAGCGCCGTATAGAGCAGCGAGCCAGCCAAGAGAATGCCAAAAGCGCCACGCCACAGACCTCGGTACCAGCTGACTGAGACTCGTCTCCAGAGCCAGGGGAAGAGGCTGCCACAGGCCAGGCCCAGAATCACCCAGACCTGGGTATAGAACTTGAAGATCGTGTTCATGCGGCGCCACTCGCCACCGGACAAAAAGTCTCTCATATAGACGATCTCGATGCCCAGAAGGGTCCCCACGGCGGCCAGGATCAAGAAGCGACGCAGAAAAGCCAACTCATCGCGGCCGCTCTGGAACCAAGCGCACGCGGCCAAACCCAACATCAGAGCCAGTAGGGCGAGCACGAACATCCCCTGAGACACCCAGTATACGCCTGCTGTCGCCCCTCCGGCAAGCAGAACGGAGCCCAAAAGCATGCGTATGATCCCCATGCGGCTCACCGCCCATAGACGGCGGCAAGTCGATCGCCAGCCGACTCGCGCGGCGATAGCTCGCAGTCGGCGCCAGGCCTGTGCCTCTGTGAGCCATAGCCCCTCGATAGACAGGATCAGAAAGATGAACAGGCCCCAGATCACGAGAAAGGGCGCGATCTCTGATCGCTCGGCACTTGGCACCCACTCGATCCCCACGTATTGGGCCCGATAGTGCGCATAGAAAGGCGCATAAAGCATGAGTGCTGCCAGCACGAAGAGGAAAAAAGCAAGCGTCGCCACCAGCAGTCCTCGCCCTCGTGCGAGGCGGTATCCTCGATAGAGCATTGCCATACATAGAACGCCCCAGAAAAGGGGCAGATCCCACGTGTTGATCACGCCCAAGGCGCCCACCGCGATGCAGAGGAATAGCCAGCGCAGAGGGCCGCGCAACCCACCGAACCGCGTGTCTCTGATGAGCGCCAGGGCAAGGGCCACGGCCAGCAAAGTGAACGGGATGGCCATCATGTGTGGATGCAAGTCAGCGAATAGAAAGCTGAAAAAGGGGAACTCATTGATGGTGAATGGGATGACCCGGGTAGCGCGATACCAATAGTCAAAGGGGGGCAGTTCCGCAGTGCCGCGCAGCACCATGGCTAGCCCCTGGATCAGATGGTTCACATCTGCCCAGGTTGCTTGGTAGTCATTGAACGTCGCGCCACCCGCTCGGGCCAGCCACTCGAGCCACTGAATGGGCGCGCTCAGATTGCCCATGATCGCCACGAACAGGCCACTGGCCAGGCCAGCCTGGACCGCTTGGGCGTGGGCCCTCGAAGGCGGCGACCCCACGGCCCGGCGACCGCCACTCAGGTGATACGCCAGCCCAAAGGCATGCACGACCGTCAGCGCGAAAAAGGTCGGTACCGCGAGATTGAAAGCCACCTCGGGGCGGATGCCGGTGAGCTTGACGAGCGTCGAGACGATGAAATAGCCATAGTAGTAGTAGTTGATGTATCCGCCGGAAAAATAGGGATCGTAGGGTGGCATGTAGGCCGACTTGGTGACGGCGTTCAGAAAGGCGATCTCCATCATCTTTTCGCCGCCGAACCAGGGCTGCCAGAGATCGGGATTCAAGATACGTAGGCCGATGAACGCCCCAAAAGCCAGGGTAAAGAGCGCTTCTTCCACCAACACCAGGCGTCGGTTGAATGCGACATCAGACCCCAGGGCGGGGCGCTGTCGGCGCCAGAGAAAAAAAGAACACGCCCCCAGCGCAAGCAGCGCGAGCCAGGCCGCGGGCGGGCTGTTGGCGAACAGGCGCATGCTCGAGCCGATCCAGACGAGGTAGCTCACCACCAAGAGCCCCATGCCCTTGCTGAGCGCATAACCACGATCGGCAAAGCAGCCGAAAGCGCGCGCAACCATGGGCCAGACGGCCAAACCGATACACTGCAAGACGAGCCACCAGCAGAGCACTGCGTTCCAGGCGGTTGCGTTGGCCGGCTGATTCCAGGCCCGATCCTTCAATACCGGCAAATCCTCAACCGGGCGATCCAGCATCAGATCAGGCTCCTCAAAGGCGGCGATCAGATCGCCGGAGGGTCTTTTCTCGGGTGCTTGTGCCTTGACCGACCCACCGATCCAATGCCGCTGGAGCCATTCCACGATCGTGGCGCTCAATGGCTGCTCGGGTCGGGCCCTGGTCGTGTGGCTGGCCCCCGACGAGAGCACCCGGTAGATCGTCACCGGTGGCTGCTGATAAGCAACCTCCAAATATCGGCCGACCATCTCACCAAACTTGGCCAGGCCCTGGGGGTCATAGTAGGCCTGTTCGAGCTCGCCTACGTAGATATAGCCCACGCGGTAACGCTGGAGAATATCGAGCGCCACCTGCTGGTCGTGCGTGTTATAGAGGTCGCGCAGATCCTGCAGGCGCCAATCCACGACAATGCCGTTCACAGCGGCGCGTTGCTGTTTCTGGTGCCAGTCCCAGCCGATGATAGTCGGGAGGCCCGTGTAGATCGAAACACGGTTGCCCCAACGATACAGAGGCGTGTTTGCCTCAGCGATGACTGGCGAACCCTCGATGTGATCCTGCATCCAAAGGATGGCCTGGCGATCGTGCTCAAGCACCAGATCGCGATCGTTGTCGCGATAGCGCACCGTGGTCATGTAGGCCATGCCATCCAGGCTGGGCGGCAAGTTCGGATCCCACCGATCGCGGATCTTGCCCTGGGTGGCAAAGAGCGGATAGAGCGCGGTGCTGATCAGCAACACCGTGAGCAAGTTGCGCCAGAAGGGCCACAGGCTGCCCAGCCGCTGCGAGCGGCGCACCAGATAGGCCAGCCCGACCGCTCCGGCGATGCCCCACATGATCCAGACCTGAAGATAGAACTTGAACACCGTGTTCATGCGGCCGATGTCGCCCTTGATGACCACATACTCAACCGCCAAGGTGAGCGCCAGGCCGGCGGCGATGAGCACTGTCGTGAAGCGTTGTTGGGCCGTGGCCCGCCGAGTCAGCGCCAGAGATACCGCCAAAGCGAGAAGGGGCAGGGCCAGCAACAACACCCAAGCCTTGGCCCACAAGGCCGCCAAGACCACGACCAACAGGCCGCCCACAGAGAGCCACATCGCCTCATAGCCCAGGCTCTGACAGCGCACCAGCAGGCCATATAGATGCCAGGCCCGTGCGCGTCGCTCGCCCGCACCCAGGGTCACACGCCACGCCCTAGCCAGCGTATGGCGCAGGCGGCGATCGAAGAGCAGCGCCAGCGAATAGGAGACCAGGATGAACAGGGCCGGTCCATGAATGAGTAGGTAGGCCCCAAGCGAGGTACGCTCGCCCTTCCAGGGCTCTACGCTTGAGTAGGCCAACCCAAAGTTGGCGTGGAAGGGCCTAAAGAGCAGCAGGCTCATGAGAACCACATACCCGGCATAGAGCACAAAGCGTGCCACCATGCTCTGGGTGATGCGTTGCGTAGCGCTGTACATTCCAATGGCCACAGCCACCAGCGTGATGCCCATATAGGTGGGATAGTCCCACGAGTTGTTGCACCACAGTTCGCCCAGGGTGAGCGCCACGAGCGTCAACTGCAGCCCAAGCCCCCAGTCGAGCTGACGCCACCAAGTCGCCAAGCGATGGCTGAGGCTGCCGCCCGTTGCGGCATCACTCTCCTGGTGGACATGTCGCGCCGAGGTGCCCACACGCGGCACCACAAAGCTGGTTGCCAATCCCAAGGCCAAGAGCGCGAACGGCATGGCCGTGAGATGAGCGTGCAGGTCAGCGTACAGAAAGGTGAAGAATGGAAACTCGTTGATCTCCCCATGGCGCATGATGCGGCTGGCGTTCCAATACCACCACTCGCTGCGGAATGGCAGCGATTGCCCCTTGGTCAGCACAGCCCAAAGGCCGGCGACCGCCTTGACCAAGGGCACCAGCCCAGGGATGCTGCTCTTGAACGCCACACTATCGCCGAGTTGCTGTAATCCCTGCAGCAGGAGCTGAAGCTCGCCCAGATTCCCCGCCACAGCCACGAGGCAGGCCCCCACGAGTCCAAAGCGCCAAGCGCGCGGGAACCAGCCTGCCTCATCATCACCGGGCGGAATCAGATTGTAGACCACCGAGGCCGCGCCCATGGCCACCAGGGCGAAGAACGTGGGCAGGACCAGGTTATAGGCCACCCAGGGCACAATGCCGGTTAGCTTGATGACCGTGGCAACAATCACCCAGCCGTAGTAGTAGTAGTTGATGTACCCGCCGGCGAACCAGGGATCGTAGGGCGGAAAGTAGGTGCTTTTGATGATCGCGTTCAGATAGGCCAGGTCCATGGGCTTTTCGCCGCCCATGGC
>JAFGLK010000386.1 GCA_016928125.1 Anaerolineae bacterium | reverse complement strand
TTGGCGCAGGCCGTGCGCCTGGTGGCTACCTTGTTGGCGCTGGGCCGCTCGACCTACGTCGAGCGCTACACCTGGCAGACCACCGCCGTCTGGGCCCTTCCGCTGGTCGCGCTCTGGCCTTCCGCCCTCCGGCGCCGAGATCGCCCCGGCGTCTTGTTGCTGTGGGTGGCCCTGGGCTCGGCCACGGCGCTCACCTATATCCTGACTCTGCCGGCTTTCGGCTTTGGCTATGAGGCCAAGCTCGCGGCGCGCTTTTTCATCCTGGCCCAGACGCCCTTTGATCTGCTGCTCGCTCTGGCCCTGCGTCGGCTCAAGCAGGTCGCGGGCTGGCCGTCGCTGGCAGCGCTGGCTGTGGTGTGCGCGATCCAGGCGCCGGCGCTATACGACTACTATCTCAATCGCCAGGCCAGCGACAGCTATACCACGCTCACGCGGACGATCCGGGCTTACGCCGAGCCTGATGACGCCATCCTGCTGATGAACGACAGCGAATGGCCCGTGTTCCACTACTACTATGAGGGCCATCTACCCATCTACCATGTCCCCTATGGGGCGCGGGGCGGCACAGAGTTGATCCAGCCGTACGTGGCCCCCGTGCTAGAGGCGCATTCGGGCGTCTGGGTGGTGGTGAGCCCGCAGGCCCGCCAGCAGGACCCGGATCGCCAGGTGATCACCCACCTGGCGCGCAGCGCGCTCCTGCGCCTGAGCCAGATCTACGATCAGCGGCAGTTGCTGCTTTTCCGGCGGGGAGGGGACCCGCTGTGCGCGGGCGAGGCCGATGGCTATGCGCCTCAGCACATGGTGGAGCGCATCTTCGAGCCGGGTCTGACGCTGATCGGTTACGATCAGGCCCTGGACGAGGCGCGCACTGGCCAGCGCGTGAGCGTGAACACGCTCTGGCACGCCCAGGCTGTCCATGGGGGGCTGCGCGTGCAGGTGGGCCTTGTAGACGCTGCTGGGCGCTTGTGGGGCCGCCTGAGCCGGCCGGCGCTGCTGCTGGACCTGACCGGCGAGTGTCCCACCAAGCTGGTGCGCAGCGACCTGCAGATCATGCGCGACGTCCCCGGAGGCGAGTATCGGGTGCGCGTCTTCTTGGAGAGGGCGGATGGCGCCCAACGCTGGCATACCGATCTTGGGCGGTTGCGCCTGCGCCAGATCGGGCGCGTGCGCGCCCAGGCCGCGCAACGTGAGGTCAGCTACACGCTGGGCGCGGGCCATGTTGCACTGAGGGGTTATGATCTCTGGCGGCGTAACGTGCGCTCGGGGGGCCAGTTGGGAGTAACGCTCTACTGGCAGGCCCTGCGACCTATGGAGACCAACTATACCGTGTTCGTGCATCTGCTGGGGCAGATTCACAATCCCCGCACCGGCAACCCGCTCTGGGGCCAGGTGGATCTGGAGCCGGTGGCGGGCACCTTTCCCACCTCGGCCTGGACGCCCGGCGAGCATGTGGTGGATCGCTACGAGCTGATCGTCGATCCGGATGCGCCGCCGGGCCGGTACGAGCTGGAGATGGGCCTGTACGACGCGCACACCGGCGAGCGCCTGCCGGTCTACGGCGGCGAGGGCGAGTTGCTGGGCGATCATCTGATCCTCACCCAGATCGAGGTGTTGCCTCAGCGCGGCCTGTTCTAGGCGCCCGGTGAGGCCGAGAGGCCCGTGGGGAGGGGGCCAGGATTCCTGCTCTAGGTGCACTGCGCCGGACTGGGGAAGGGATGACGTGGAGGTCATGTCGCCCTTGTTCTATGTGGACCGGGCTAGGCCTGCCGGCAGGGAAGGGCAGGCTGTATGCACATCGAGGTCTGACTCCTGGCCCCTAGGTCCTGTGGACCTGACCTCAGCGTAGCCTTGCATGATGAAGGCTGGATGAACAATCACGGGTCGCAAGATGGCGATGCATTCACAAACACACAGGCGCCGGTTGAAGTGCGCCCCGCCCTTCACGCTACGACGGCCGCTGCTGGGGCGATGCTGTCGAGGCTGCGCTCCCCCAGAGGCGTTTCGCCCTGGACAAGCGCGCTGGGCTGGCGTATGATGGCCGCAACCGCGCAGCACACAGGAGGCCGAACGATGACGCGCTATGTGGAATTCCCCCTGGACGAGGGGGGCACGGTGATGGTGGAAGTGGACGAGGCGGAGGGCGGGCTCGAGTCGATCGGCCGCGGCAGCGGGGAGCTCGCCGAGCGCACGCTACAGGCCTCGCTGGACAAGGTGAAAGTGTTGGCGCAAGCCATGCTGGGCCAACTGCGCGAGCTCTCGGACCCCGACGAGCTGGAGGTGTCGTTCGGGGTCAAGCTGAGCGCCGAGTTCGGCGTGGCGCTGGCCAAGGCCTCCAGCGAGGGGCACTATGCGGTCAAGCTGACCTGGAAGAAGAGCGGGCCTGCGCCCACAGGGCGACCGACGTTGTTGGCGCGGGAGTAGGGGCGGGGCCGTTGCTGCTCGTGGCGTGTAGACCCCAGGGGGCGGGCCGAGCCAGAGCTCAGCGCTCCCAGGGCGCGGGATGGCTGTAGGCGCGACCGGTGATCGCGCAAGGGCCCCGATCGGCGATCGGGGCTACAGGGGCGGGGCGGGCCGGAGTTCGGCGCTCCCAGGGCGCGCGATGGCTGTAGGCGCGATCGGGGATTGCGCAAGGGCCCCGATCGGCGATCGGGGCTACAGGGGCGGAGGGTGTACGCCGTGCAGCCCCACAGAGGGACATGCCGATCCGGACTTGGCCGCAGATGAGGAGAGTGCTGTGTACACGTTAAGCAACGATCAACTCACCGTCTCGATTCTGGATCCCGTGGCCGATGTGGCGCGGATGGGCTCGCGCTATTGCACGGGCGGCTACATCTGGCAGGTGACCGACGGCCGGCTGGGCGAACTGCTGGCCGGTCCGCGCTACCCCGACCCCAACCCGGACGCGTTCAACGGCCAGGGCGCGCCCGAGATGTTCATGGCGGCGCTGGGCGAGGACGCGCCGCTGGGCGGCCTGGTGGGGTGCATCGGGGTGGGCGCGGTGCGGCGCACCAGCTCGGTCGAGCCGTTCAGCGTGCGCCACAACCCGGAGGTGGCCGAGTTCCTGCGTTGGGATGTGGAGGTCGAGGAGGCAGCGATCACAATGTACGCTCACGGGCGTCACGGCGGCTGGGGCTACGGGCTGGAGCGCCTGGTGACGCTGACCGAGCGCACGCTAGTCTCTCAGACTACGCTGGAGAACCGGGGCGTGTTGTCAGTGCCGATCCGCTGGTTCCCGCACCCCTTCTTCCCGCCTACGGTGGATGGGGTGCAGTGCCGTTTTGCGACGGCGGTGACGCTGCCTGAGAATCCGGGCTTTCAGATGGAGGCCGAGGGCTGGATTCGCTACAAGCCGGAGCACGACTGGGGGCGCGGCTGCTTTCAGGCGCTGGGCTTCGATGCGCCGGAGGACGGCCTGCGCTTTGTGCAAAAGCATCCCAAGGTGGGCCAAGTGGCGGTAGAGACCGACTATGTGCCGGCCTATCTGCCCATCTGGGGCAACGCCAACACCTTTTCCGTCGAGCCGTATCATGAAGACACTCTGAGTGAGGGCGAGGCGGCGCGCTGGAGCGTGACGTACCGCTTCTGACGGGCCTGCAGTCGGGCCAGGTGGCGGATGGCTTGGTCTCTAGGATGTGTCGTGTCGGTCGTTTCGACACGGCACAGGCCATGGGTCGCCGCCGCCGATCCCCAGCGTGATGGCGTGGCTGACGGTCGGGGCGAAGACATCGAGGATTCATGCAGGAGCGTGCACGTTGAGCAACAGCAGATGCGGGCTGTTGAGGCCGGGCCGATGAGCGACGTCGCGAGCGAACACGAGAGCCACACGGGGGTGGCCATCGAGGATGCGCAGATGGAGGATGCCGAGGCGATCCTGGCCCTGCAGCGTCTGGCCTATCGCAGTGAGGCGGCCCTCTATGACGAGTGGGACATCCCGCCGCTGGTGCAGAATCTGGCCAGCATGCGCGAGGATTTGGAGCGCCAGGTGGTGTTGGTGGCGACGACTGGGGCGCCCAATCGCGTCCGGCGCATCATCGGTTCGGTACGGGCGCGGCTGGCCGGCGGCACGTGCCATATCGGGCGACTGATCGTGCATCCCGATCACCAGGGTCGCGGCATCGGCACGCAACTGATGCACGCGATCGAGGCACGCTTCCCCGAGGCGGAACGCTACGAGCTGTACACCGGCCATCTTAGCGAGGGCAATCTGCGCCTCTACGTACGGCTGGGTTACACGCTCTGCCGCGAGGCCCAGGTGTCGCGCAAGCTGACGCTGCTCTACCTGGAGAAGCGGACCGTCGCGCCGTGCGGCGAGGCATAGGTCCTCGCAGACCAGCGAGAAGGAGTCGGAGGCAGACTATGATCCAGACCGGCATCATCACCGCGAACTATGTGCACGCCATCAACGGGTACCAGCCGGCGCCCTGGTCTGAGCTGGTGGCGCTACACCGCCAGCATTTTGGGCCCCCCGAGCTGGACGCCATGCTGGCGCGGGTGGCGGGCATGGGATTCAGCCATGTGGAGCTGTGGTACGTGCATGCCGGCGAGTGTCTTCAGGCGCCGCTGTGGGCCGAGACAAGCGCTGCAGATATCCTGGCCTTATTCCGGAAGCACGAACTGGAGCTCGCCTCGCTGTGCGTGGGCGGCTTGGGGAGCGAGACGCCCCTAGAGCCCTTCTTTGACTTTGCCCAGGCGTTGGGGGCGCCCATGCTCACGGGCTGGCTTGGGCGCGAGCCGGCGCTGTGGGAACGTCTGGCGGGCTATTTGGCGCGCTATGGCCTGCGTTATGGCATCGAGCCGCACGGCCCCAGCTACTCGCTGACCATGCCGGAGGAGCTGCTGGCGGCCATGACCGTCTCAGAGCGGATCGGCGCCTGCCCCGACACAGGTGTTTGGGCCATGCACGGCGTGGACCCCAGCCAGGGCCTGGAGGCGCTGATGGCTCGCGAACCGCTGGGGCGCGTGATCCACATGCATCTGAAAGGACGCAACCTGGCACAAGGGCATGGCTGCGCCCCAGGCGAGGACGATATCGGCCTGGATCGCTTTGTGCGCACCTTGCGCGACGCGGGCTACGCGGGCGTGTGGTCTTTTGAGTATGGGGCCGACCACGACTCGGATGCCGAGCTGGTGCGGGCAAGACGCTGGCTGCTGGACATCCTGTCGGAGTAGTTCGTTGGTAAACGCGGCTGCCGGCTGCCTTCTGGGTTTGGACGTGGGCACCACCACGGTGCGCGCTATCTTGTTTGATCTGGAGGGCGCGGCCCTGGCGGAGGCCGCCTGCGAGCCGCCAGTATGCCATCCGCATCCCGACTGGGCCGAGATAGACGTCGACGTGCGCTGGGCGGCGGCGTTGGACACGATGCGGCGCTGTGTGGCCTCGGCGGGCGTATCGCCGGGCGCCGTGCAGGCCATCGGCCTGACGGGCCTGATGCATGCGCTGGCGCCGCTCGACGCGTTGGGGCGTCCGCTGGCGCGTGCCATGCTCTGGATGGATCAGCGTTGCCGCAAGCAGGCCGCCTGGATGGCCCGCGAGCGCGGCGAGACGCTGGCACAGGCCCTGGGACGGGCCGCCATGTCCACCACCTCCTCGGCGCCCAAGCTGCGCTGGCTGCGCGAGCACGAACCCGAGCTGGTGGACCAGACCGCGCTCTTTTTGCCAGTGCAAAGCCTGATCGGCCTGCGGCTGACGGGCGTGGCGGCCACCGACCCTACCCAGGCGGGGGGCACGGCGCTCTACGACCGGCGGGCGGACGGTTGGTCGCCCGAGATGGCGG
>JAFGLK010000385.1 GCA_016928125.1 Anaerolineae bacterium | reverse complement strand
GTCATGACCCTAGCCTCCTCTCGCTTCCTGTCCTACCCGGCCATACTATACACCCCCTACGCTTACCCACGAATCTGCGCTATACACAAACGCAAGCCAGGTTGAGATCCACATATCTGTCTGTGGGAAGCAAGAGTCCCTTTACTTCAGTTGCGGGTGGCTTGCGCTCTTTGACCTTCGGCTGGGTGGGCAAGGGCGCGCCTCACCCTTGCTCAAAGGGCTTGCCCAAGGCGCTGGGGGGGCTGCCGCGCAGGATAGAGTCGAGCAGAGGCTGCAGCCGTCTGGGGACGTAGAACTGCAGCCGCGCCAAGTCGCCGCTCACCAGCAAGAGGGCCGCGATCATCAATGCAAAGGGCGCTGCCTGAAAGACCTGGGTCGGCACCTTGGGAAAGATCGGCTGCAGGATGCTGCCCAACGATTTGAGCACGCCGAACAAGTAGGCGCCAAAGGTGACGCGCAGTGGGCTCCAGCCGCCGAAAATCACGATCGCGAGGGCGATCCAGCCGATGCCCGCGGTGTGTCGATGGCTCCAGCCCAGCTTGACGCTGAGTGAGTAGGTGGCGCCTGCCAGCCCCACCAGCGCCCCGCCACACAGGGCGTAGAGATAGCGCAGGCGGTGGACGTCCACGCCGCGCGCATAGGCCGCCTCGGGGCGCTCGCCCACGCTGCGCAGCTTGAGGCCCGGCTGGGTCTTGTTGATCCACACCCAGGAGACGATCACCAGCAGATAGCTCAGATACACGATCAGGTTATGATCGAAGAGGATCGGTCCCACGATCGGCAGGTCAGCCAGGCCGGGCACCGGCAGAGGCGGCACGCTGGGTCCCGGCCGCCGCACAAAGGGGCGCCCCACAAAGGAGCTCAGATCGGCGCAGAGCAGGGTCAATACAAAGCCGATGGCCACCTGATCCTGCTTGAGCGCGATGCTGCCATAGGCCACCACCCAAGCGATGGCCGCGCCCACCAGCATGGCCGCCAAGAAGCCCAACAGCAGGCTCTGGGTGAGAAAGGCGATGGCAAAGCCCGCCATGGCCGAGAGCAGGATTGTGCCGTCTAGCGAGAGGTTGACCACGCCCGACTTTTCCGTCAGCGTCTCGCCCAAGCCGGCGAACACCAGGGGCGTGGCCGCGGCGATCACCGAGCGGATGGTCTCGATCACCAACGATGACGGCATGGAGCTACTTTCCCTCCTCGATGCGTCGCCGCAGGCCGCGCACCAGAATGAAGAACAGCACGATGCTCGTCTGGAGCACCCCGCCGAGGGATGAATCGAGCTGCATGCGCAGCTCGAGCCGCGGGCTGCCCACCTGGATAGCGCTGAAGAAAAAGACCACCAACGGCACCCACTGCGCGCGCAGGCCCGAGAGCAGTACCACGAGTTGTGAGAGATAGCCATAGCCCCCAGAGATGCTGGGGATCAGACGGTGATACACGGCCGTCGCCTGCACGCAGCCGGCCAGCCCAGCCAACGCGCCGCAGAGGGCAAAGGCGGAGAGCAGATGGGCGTGGGTGTTGATGCCCATCCTCTCGGCGGCGACGGCATTCAGGCCCAGCGCCTTGAGGCGGAGCCCCCAGTGGGTGTCGCGCAAGGCGAAACAGACGGCCGTGAGGGCCAGCACGGCCAGCACGATCGGCAAAAGGCTGGCTCGGCTGCCGCCCAGACTAGGCATCCAGGCCTGGGGCGGAAAGGGATCCGTGCCGCTCATGGTGGCACCATCGGGGGGCTTCCAAGGACCGAAGATGAGGTAATTGGTCAGCGCCGCAGCGACAAAGTTCAGCCCCAGGCCTGCAAAGATCTCGTTCACGTGCCCGTAGGTGCGGATCACGCCCGCCAGCAGGCCCCACAGCGCGCCGCCCGCCAGCCCGGCCAGCACCGAAAGGGGCAGCATGAGCGCGGCCGGCCCCCTGATGCTCTCAATGGCCCACGTGGTCATCAGCGCCCCAGCGATCATCTGACCCTCCACGCCGATGTTCCAAAGCCCGGCTGCGAAGGTGATCAGCATGCCCGCCGAGCAGAGGGCCAGCGGCACCATGGCCACCGCGATGTCGGCCAGCTTGTTGGGGCTTTCAAAGGCTCCGGCGAGCAGGTGACCGTAGGCGGCGAACGGATTGGCGCCCGCCACCAGCAGGATGACTACGGAGAGGGCCAAGGTCAGCAAGAGGGGCGCGGCTGTCAGCAGAATCCGGCGGACAGGACCTCTCATGTGCGCCGGCCCCCGATCAGATAACCCAGCTCCTCCCGGGTGACGCGCGAGGCATCCACCGGCTGGGACATGACGCCGCCAGAAAAGACCACGATCCGGTCGCTGTACTCCACCAGTTCGTCCAGGTCGGTGGAGGTGAAGAGGATGGCCGTGCCCTGGCGACGCCTCTCCAGGAGACGGCTCCAGACCCAGCGCGCCGAGTCGACATCGAGCCCCCGGGTGGGGTGTTCGAGCAGAAGCAGGCGCACCTCTTTGGGAAGCAGCGCCAAGAGCGCGCGCTGCTGGTTGCCTCCGGAGAGCGCCCGTACCGGCGTGCCGGGCCGCCCCACGATGTTGAATTCGCGGATGGCCCCCAGAGTCTCGCGCTCCGCTTCCTCCCAGTCGATCAGCAGGCCGGGCGCCTGGGCGCGCAACGCGAAATGCTCCCGCAAGGTCATCGCGCCAACCATGCCCTCCTCGAGGCGGCCAGCCGGGATAAAGGCCACGCCCGCCGCGATGTACTCGCTATGTGGGCGATGCGTCATATCGCGCCCGTCCAGCAGTAGGCGTCCCGAGTGGACCGGCTCCAAGCCAGCGCAGGCGTGCATGAAGAGGCGCTGCCCGCTGCCCTCCAGGCCCGCCAGACCAATCACCTCGCCCGCGCACACGTTCAGTCGCAGATGCTCTACGTTGAGGCGATAGGTCTGCACGCAGAGGTCATCCACACCGAGGATCACGTCGCCGAGAGAGGACTCGGGGCGGGGATATTCGCCTAGCTCATGGCCGAACATCCTGCGCACCAGCTCGCGCTGCGAAAAGGGCGCGCTGGCCTCGCCCGCCAGGCGACCCTCGCGCAACACCGTGGCCTGAGAGCAGAGCGCCTCGACCTCGTCGAGCTTGTGCGACACAAAGATCACCGACAAGCCTTCCTGGGCCAGGCGCCGCAAGGTCTCAAAAAGCAGGATCCTCTGGGGCGCCGAGATGCCTGTGGTGGGCTCGTCGAGGATGATCGTGCGGATGCCCAGCGAGAGCAGTCGAGCGAGTTCCAGTTGCTGACGCTCGCCCACCGTGAGGCTCTGCACCAGAGCTTGGGGATCGAGGGCAAAGCCCAGCCGCTGGCACTGCCCCAGGAGCGCCTCCCGCGCCTGGCGACGACGGGTGAGGAGTTGCGCGCTGCGCCCCAGCATCAGGTTGTCGAGCACCGTCATCGAGGGGACATCGAGCGGGTCCTGGTGCAACATGCCGATGCCGGCGGCGATGGCATCCGCAGGAGAGTCAAAAGATACGGCCTGACCATCGATGAGAATCCGGCCCCGGTCGCGCGGCAGGTAGCCCGAGAGAATCTTCATCAACGTGGTCTTACCGGCACCATTCTCGCCCAGTAAGCCATGGATAGTGCCACTGGCTACCGTCAGCGAGACGCCGTCATTGGCACGCACCGGGCCAAAGCGCTTGTGGATGTCGTGCAGTTCGATTCGCATCGCCCGCCATGGGTTGTGCTGGGGTGGGCCGCGTCGTGGCGCCCACCCCAGCATTGGGGATGATTACGAGCTAGCGCCCTCCATGCCACGCAAGAGCTGTGGCAGGTACCAGATCTGATCGTCCGTCGCCTTCTCGCCTGCCGCCAAGTACTGCGAGCCATCCTGGAGGAAGAGGGGTCCCACAAAGAGCTCGGCCTTGTCCGACGCCAGGTCCTTGATGTATTCCTCAAGGTTTTTCTGGTCTGCCTCGCTCAGGCCCGCGCCCATCTTGTAGCCTACAGGGCTCCGGTCGCGGTCGTTGATGTCCTTCCAGTAGGGCTCAGCCCAGATCCAGTCTTGCTCGAACTTGCCACTGCGCACCGCTTTCACGTATTCGACGTACGCAGGGCCCCAGTTGAAATAGGGCGTGCCCAAGCAGATCCCGGGCGCTTCGTCGCAAGCGTTCTCATAGTCGTATGGGATCGCCCAAACCGTCTCACCTCGCTCAGCACGCTGCCCGGCCACGACGATGGCCTCGGTGGTGTCGATGCCCGACAGGATCACATCGACGCCCGAGTTAAAGAGATCGTTGGCCACGTCGGTGGGATCGAGGGTGACCCCCGGGATGTTGAACCAGAACCCGATCCAGGTCACGATGAAGCGCAGCTCGTCGGGATTGCCGCCGCGATAGCGCTCGTAGCATTCACGGCAGCCCAGATAGGC
This sequence comes from Anaerolineae bacterium, assembly GCA_016928125.1. Next base: position 27 of record JAFGLK010000385.1, on the reverse strand, counting down.
CGACGCGGCCAGACGCCGGGTCTCGTC
>JAFGLK010000384.1 GCA_016928125.1 Anaerolineae bacterium | reverse complement strand
TCAACTGATGACGCACCCCGACGTGTTGGTTCTCGTGGCCGAGCGGACGGGTGATCGTTCGGGGCAGCTGCTCGGCTTTGTAAACGCCTGGCTGCGCCAGGCGCGAGATATCCCCATCCTGCGGCCACGCCGGTATGTGGAAATCGAGAACCTGGCCGTCTCACACGCAGCCCGCCGTCAGGGGGTGGGTCGGGCTCTGATGGAGGCCGTGCTCGCTTGGGCGCGAGGTCAGGGCGCCCAGCAGATCGAGCTCACGGTCTGGGAGTTCAACGCTGGGGCGCGCGCCTTTTACGAGGCGCTCGGCTATGCCACGGCCTCACGTCGCCTGTGGCGCACCCTCAATGAATGAAACGCCCGAGCAAAGGCGTTTGGATCTCGATGGCGTTCTCAGGGCACATCTCCTGGCAGCAGTAGCAGCGAATACAGCGTCCATAGTGATGGCGGGGCGGCTCTCCATCCATGCCGTTGAAAGCCACGGCCTTGGGGCTCACCGGGCAGACGCGCACGCAGGTGCCGCACCGTGTGCAGCGCGAGCCCACGATGACCGGCCTGGGCACCAACACGTTCTTGAGCAGCTGCCCGAGCGCCCCCTGGCCACCTGTGGTAGAGCCACGCGCTCGATTGACTTGAAAGTCCGGCGCCATGAACCCCGCCAGCGGATCGCCCACCAGCTCGATCTCGTGGGCCGTGCCGAGGCCCCAGGCCTCGCCATGGGTGATCGTGGGCACCAGTTGGGGATCCAGGTGGATCATGCGACACACCGTCGCGTCCAGCGCCACCGGGTCGGACGACAGCAGCAGCACTGACATGAGCCGCGGGTCACCCCCGCGCGGGCCATTGCCCTCCATGGCCATGATGCCATCCATCACGAATAGACGGGGCTTGAGGGCGCGGTTGAGATCCACAAGCATCTGGCAAAAGCGCTCGGCGGTGGGCATGCGCACGTGGAACTCGTGCTTCAGGGCGCCCGGGATGCAGCCAAACTGGTTCTTGATCGCTCCGGTCATGCGCGCCAGGCCGTGGGTCTTGAGCTTGGGCAGCGAGACCAGCCCATCGGCCTCCAGAACGCCTCTGGCGATGGTGAACTGCTTGATGAGATGCCCCTCAGGAAAAGAGATCGTCTTGCCCTGGCTGAAATCTGCCAGGGGGATGCCCAGGCGTTCAGCGACGGGCGCCAGCCCTGCCCGAGCGACGGCGCCCTGAGTGCGGCCAAAACCAGGCGAGTCGCCGTAGGTCAGGCGCGCGCCTGCGGCCTGCAGATGGGCTGCCACCGCCCCGAATACGGCGGGATGGGTGGTGATGGCGGCACTGGGATCCGCACCGACGAGCAGGTTGGGCTTGAGGACGATGCGCTCTCCGGGCACGATATATCGTCCGACTCCGCCGAGAAGCTCCAAGCCACGCTCAATGGCGGCGCGGACGGCGGCGCGATCATAGCTTTCACAACGCACAAGCGCCACGCGTGCAGGCGCTGAGATCTGGGATGCAGCAATGTCGTGAGTCATAGAGCTCTTTGCCTCGCATAGAGGATCTCGGGATAGTGTGTGTCTGAACCCAGGCCAGAGCTCGCGCTCAGGGCTGATAGCGCTGGCCTGCAAAGCGATGAGAGGGATTATGCTGGCAAAGGGCGTGGCTGCCAAACGGCTTGGCTTGAGGTGAGAACAATGCAACATCCCAGGAGCGCCGAGCCGCGATTGGCAGAGCGCCAGCGCTGAGGTAGAATAGTCCTCAGAGCTGGAACCGGTCACCCTACTGACTGCGCCTCTTGCGTGACGCGCTGAGGGGGTCGTAGAGCCGCAGTCAAGCCAGTGATCTCTAGAGGAGGCCGAGAAAACCATGGTCGAGCGCATCTTTGTCGAGGACTATCAACCGCGCTCAGAATTGGTGGTGCCGGAGCATGATGTGCCCCGCGCCAAGTACCCCGCGATCGATGCCCATAACCATCTAGCGATCGAGCGGCTCCGTTCGCAAGGGGTCGATCTGGGACAGTTGGTGCGCGAGATGGATATGCTTAATGTGCGGGCCATCGTCAATCTCAGTGGCGGCTTTGGTGACCTCCTGAAGCGCAATATCGAGGGACTGGACGCAGCCTATCCGGGTCGCTTTTACACCTTCTGCAATGTGGATTGGACCGACGTGGGAGACACCGGCTGGGCCGAGAAGGCCTGCGCGCAGATCGCAGACGATGTGGCCGCTGGCGCTCGGGGGCTCAAGATCTTCAAGCGGTTGGGATTGCACATTCGTGATACGCAAGGGAAGCTGGTCATGCCGGACGATCCCCGCATCGCGGCCGTCTGGGATCAGGCTGGGTCGCTGGGCATCCCGGTGCTGATCCATGTCGCCGATCCGCGGGCCTTCTTTCGGCCCCTGGATCGCTTCAACGAGCGTTGGGACGAGCTCCACCGTTGGCCGGAGTGGCACTTCTATGGCCCAGAGTACCCCGAGTTTGAGCAGTTGATCGAGGCGCTCTATCACTTGATCGAGAGCCATCCCGACACGAACTTTATCACCGCCCATGTGGGCTGCTATCCCGAGAATCTCGGCTTTGTGGCGCAGATGATGGACCGCTATCCCAACTTTTATACGGACATTTCGGCGCGCATTGCCGAGTTGGGGCGAGCGCCCTACAGTGCCCGCGACTGGTTCCTCAGACATCCCGAACGGATCCTGTTTGGCACGGACGAGGATCCCACGGTGAGCATGTATCAGACTCACTTTCGCTTTCTCGAAACCGCGGACGAGTATTTTGACTATCGAGCGGGCGCGGCCATTCCCCCTCAGGGACGCTGGAGGATCTATGGCGTCTATCTGCCCGATGATGTGTTGCGTTCGGTCTATCACGGGAATGCCCAGCGGCTTCTCAGGTTGGCCTGAGGGCCACGGGTGTTCAGCTAGCGCCCTGGCGAGCATAGAGCTCTAGACAATAGGTGCAGCCCGGCGGGAGGAACCACGTTGCGTCAGGCCGAGGTGCAATCTCTGTTTCTGCAGAACTTTGGGACCAACTACTCACAGCTCAAGTTCCGAGGCCTACGGCGCTTTCCGGACCGGACTCACGAGCCGTATGATTTCGCCCTACGGGTGACGTTTGGCCGCTCGGGGCACGAGTTGGACCTCCTCTGCGTGACGCTCGCCGAGGGCTTTCCTCAGGAGGTGCGCCGTGCCATCGAACGGATCCAGGATGCCGAGCCCTTTGCCTCGGAGGTAGATGTGGCGCCGGTCGTGGTCGTGCCCTATATGGCTGAGGAGGGCCAGGCGCTCTGTCGTGGTGCGGGCGTGGGCTATTTTGATCTGGCCGGGAATGCCAAGCTCGACACCGAGCGCATCTTCCTGCACATTCACGGTCGGCCCAACGAGCATGCGCGCGAGCGTCAGGTGACCTCACCCTTTGAAGGCAGGTCCGAACGCGTGGT
>JAFGLK010000383.1 GCA_016928125.1 Anaerolineae bacterium | reverse complement strand
CGCAGATCGCGGCAGGCATGATAGAGCCCCTGGATCACGTGGTAGGGCGACTTGTAGGGCGAGCCCTTGCGATCCTGAAACTGTCCATCGCGGACGGCGATGCTGCCGTCGGCCTGGAGTTGGGGATACCACTCGCCATACTCGCTATCCAGCAGGTCGCGCTCGATAAAAGCCACGTGTTGGCGCAACAGCTCGAGGTAGCGCTCCTCGCCATAGATTCGATAGAGGAAGGCCAGCGAGCCGAGCAGCTCGGCCTGGTTCCACCACACCTTCGTGTCATGGATCACCTTGCCGCTGCTCTCGCCATAGTTGAACTGGCCGCCACGCTCCCGATCGTAGCCGTACCGGATGGCCCAATCCACCAGCCCCTTGGCCAGGGTGGCCTGCCGCTCATCGCCCGTGTAGGCCGCCAGCTTGGCGATGAACCAGCCCGCCTCCGTCACATGCCCATAGTTGGAGAGCCCCTGGGTGCGCTCCACCGCCTCGGACCAGTCCATGTGGAACATCTCTTTGGTGCAGCCATGGGCGGCATCGTAGCAGCCATCCACGCCCACCCGGCCGAGAATGGTGTTGGCCAGTTGATTGAGGCGCTCCAGGTAGCGGGCATCACCCGTGGCGTGATAGAGCGCCGAGACGCCCTCCATGGTGTGCATGTGGGTATCCACGCGCTTGATCCCCTCGACCAGTTCCCAGTCGGCTGTGAAGCGATTGGGCAGCCCGCCCCGCTGCTTGTCCCAGCACTTGGCCATCACCAGATCGTGGGTATCGGCTGCGTCCTGCAGCACCTCCTTGTCGCCGCTCAGCCGGGCGTACTCGGCCAGGCCGTAGGAGACGAAGGAGAGGCCATAGGGCTGTTTGGAGTCGTTGAGCACCTGCTGGCCGTCTCGGCTGACGCAAAAGTACCAGGCCCCGTTGGCCTTGTCGCGGAAATGCTCCCGGAAAAAGGCCACGCCCTGAGCGGCCTGTTCCAAAAAGACCGGCTCACCAAAGAACTGATAAGCAAGGCACATGCTGTAGATCGTGCGGCACTGCACAATGATCCATTTCTCACCGTCGCTGTAGCGGCTGCCATCGCGTTCCAGGCTGGTCCAGTAGCCGCCATACTCCTGGTCGATGCCGTGCTCCAGCCAGAAGCCCATGATCTTTTCGCGCGCCTGCTTCTCCAGCGCGTCGGCGATCTGCGTTAGAGTCTCCATGAGAGGTGTCCTTTCGTTCGGAGGAATGTCGCGGCCAAACACGATGATAGAGACGGGCCTGACGCGTGTCAAGCGCACACGCCGCCGATTCGATTTGCAGCGACGGCCAAACGGGGTAATATCCCCTTTGTGTGCCACGGCCACGTGACGAGAGCGAATGCTCAAGGGAGGCAGGAGATGGGCCAGTTCCGCGGGATCTATGCGATTGCACAAACGCCCTTCAATCGGGCCGGCGACTTGATCTGGGAGGATTTCCAGAGCGAGTGCGACTTTGTGGCCCGCACCACCCATGGCCTGGTGTGGCCCGTGATGGCCAGCGAGTTCACCGTGATCTCGTGCGCCGAAAAGGTGCAGGGCATGAAACTCGCGGTTGAGGCCGTGGCTGGGCGCATCCCGGTGGTGATCGGCGTGGCCGATACCAGCCAGGCGGGCGCGGTGGATCTGGCGCGTGAGGCGGGCCGGGCGGGCGCCGACGCAATCATCGCCATGCCGCCTTGGGCCACCAAGCTGGCCGGCGAGGACCTCTACGAGGCCTACTATCGCGCCCTGGCCGACGCGGCCGGCATCCCGGTGATCATTCAGAACTGCGGGCCGCCACTCGGCTCCAGCTTGCCCGGCACGCGCGTGGTCGAGCTCTGTCGCCAGATCCCCCTGGTGCAGTATCTCAAGGAGGAAAAGCCGCCTCAAGGTCACTCGGTCCAGGAGGTGATCGACCTGGGCGGCGATGACGTCAAGGGAGTCTTTTCGGGGGCCTCGGCGCGGTTCATCATCGCCGAGTTCAAGCGCGGCGTGTGCGGCAACATGCCCGCGGCCGTACTGCCCGACGTGGACGCTCAGATCTGGGATGCGATGGAGGCTGGCGACGAAGTGCGCGCGAGAGAGATCCACCAGGCCAAGCTGGTGCTGGAGAACGCCCTCGACTCGGTGCGCATGCGGCGGGCTCGCAAAGAGGTGCTCGTGCGGCGTGGGGTGATCGTGAACCCCTATGCCCGCGGCCAGGCCAAGGAGGATCTCGACCCGGTGGACATCGCCGAGATCGAGTATGCGCTCGAGGTGGTGGCTCCCTATTTCAAGGTCTAGCGCGTGGGCCAGACCATTGCGACGCTTGCGCCGCTGTTCCAGGATCGAAATCCCATCATAGAAGGAACATCAACATGCCCAAAGGAAGCATCAGTCGCCGCTGGCTCGATCCCGATCCGCTCAACCTCACCGTGCGAGGCCACGTCCGCGCCATGGGCTACACCGACTTTGACATGGCCCGCCCGGCCATCGGCGTCATCAACCCCTGGAGCGAGATCAACCCCGGCCACTGGCATTTCAAGACGCTGGCCGAGGCGGTCAAGCGCGGCATCT
>JAFGLK010000053.1 GCA_016928125.1 Anaerolineae bacterium | reverse complement strand
GAGGAGGACCTGCAGGCGCTCTACGAGCGGCTGGTCGAGACGCACTAGGGCGGTCAGCTCTTGGGTGGGGGGATGCTGTGACCTCCACCCTTTTTGTGTCTTTATGCCAAGACACGATTGCGGGTGATGGGACGCGGCTCTGGGGGTTCGCTTTGGCATTCGGCGTCTGCCGGCCTATACTCAGATCGGCGTCGATGACAGATGGGGTGAATGATGTTTGAGAAGGTTGACGAGCTAGTTGAACGTTACAGGGAACTGAATCGTCTCTTGGCCTCGCCGGAGACGATGAGCGATCCTGCCAAAATCGCTGAATATGGGCGCGAGCAGGCTGAGCTCAGCGAGATCGTGGAGACCTACCAGCGCTACCAGGGCGCCGTCGCTGAGCTGGAGGATGCCCGCGCGCTACAGGCGGAGGAGAGCGATCCGGATCTGAGCGAGCTGATCACCGAGGAGATCGACACGCTCGAGGCCGAACTGGCTCACCTGGAGGAGAGACTCACCCGGTTGCTGATCCCCAAGGACCCCCGGGATGAGCGCAACGTCATCGTCGAGATTCGCGCTGGGGCGGGCGGCGAGGAGGCGGCACTTTTTGCTGCCGATCTGTTTCGCATGTACAGCCAGTACGCGGCCAACCGACGTTGGAACATTGAGGTGTTGAGCACCAACGAAACCGGGATCGGCGGCTACAAAGAGATTATCTTTGAGATCAAGGGGCGGGGGGCGTTCTCAAGGCTCAAGTACGAAAGCGGCGTGCATCGCGTACAGCGCGTCCCCGTGACCGAATCCAGTGGTCGCATCCATACCTCGACGGCGACGGTGGCCGTGCTGCCGGAAGTCAACGAGGTCGAGGTCGAAATCAACGAGCGGGACCTGCGTGTGGACGTCTTTCGCTCGGGCGGACACGGGGGACAGAGCGTGAACACCACCGACTCGGCCGTGCGCATGACGCATCTGCCCACGGGGCTGGTGGTGCAATGCCAGGATGAGCGCTCGCAACTCCAGAATCGCGCGCGGGCGCTCTCGATCCTGCGCGCCCGGCTATATGATATGGAGTATCGACGTCAGTTCGAAGCGATCGATGAGTCGCGTAGGGAGCAGGTCGGCAGCGGCGAGCGCAGTGAAAAGATCCGCACCTACAACTTTCCCCAGAGCCGCGTCACCGACCATCGCATCGGCCTCTCCGTGTATCGCCTGGAATCGGTGCTCAACGGTGAGCTCGACGAGTTCATCGACGCGCTCAGCGCGGATGCACTGGAAGAGCAAATCAAGGCCCAGTCGGTCTGACGATGCACGCTTGCCAGGAGGGCCTCACCGTGCGCGATGCGCTGCGCTGGGCGGTCGGTGCGCTGAGCGCCCAGGCCCACGAGACGCCGCGCCTGGATGCCGAGCTCCTGTTAGCGCACGCTATGGGTTGCACGCGCACTCAGCTCTATGCGCGCTGGAACGAGTGCCTCGATGCGGGACAGGCCCAGAGCTATCGCGACCTGGTGCGGCGCCGCATGGTGCATGAGCCCGTGGCCTATCTCCTCGGCCGTCGAGCCTTTTACGATCTCGACCAGCTCTATGTCGATGAGCGTGTGCTGATCCCCCGGCCCGAGAGCGAGCACCTGGTCATGGCGGCAGTGGCATGGGGCAGGGGGCGACCAGCTGGGTTGCGTGTGGCCGATGTGGGCACGGGCAGCGGTGCGCTGGCCATCGCGTTGGCACGAGGCCTGATCGACGCCAGGGTCTGGGCGCTCGATCTTTCCTGCGCTGCGCTGCGAGTGGCCGCACGCAATCTGGAGCGCTACGGCCTCAGAGATCGCGTGAGTTTGGTGTGCGGCGATCTGTTGACGCCCCTAGCGGCCCGTCTCGACCTGGTCGTGGCCAATCTGCCCTACGTGCGTGGCGATGAGGTGGCGCATCTGATGCCCGATGTGGCGCGCTACGAGCCCAGACTGGCGTTGGATGGGGGCGAGGACGGCCTGGATGTGATCCGACGCCTGATGCCCCAACTCGCGGAGCGGCTCTGCGCCCCCGGTCTGGCTCTGCTCGAGATCGATCCTCGCCAGGCCGAAAGGGTTCGGGCTCTGGCTCGGCGGCATCTACCCGAAGCGGCGATCGATGTCATGGCAGACTATGCCGGCCTGGCGCGGGTGGTGCGGGTGGAGAGGAGCGCGAGATGAAGGCGACGCGACGCCTCGGCGCACTCGTCCCCCAGGATAGAGCGGTGGCGGTCAGTGAAGCGGTGGCAGCTCTGCGCGCCGGCGAGTTGGTCGTCTTTCCCACCGACACGGTCTATGGGGTGGCCTGCGACCCGTGGCGTGAGGACAGCCTTGAGGCGCTCTATTGGGCCAAGCAGCGGCCCCGGTCGCTGGCGATTCCCTTGCTCGTCTCGGCGCCGGAGCAGGTGGTCCAGGCAGCCTGGCGATGGCCGGCCTCCTTCTCCGAACTGGTGAGCCATTTCTGGCCCGGCGGTCTGACCGTCATTCTGCCCAAGCACGGGCGGGTGCCGGCGATTCTCTCCGCGGGCCACGATACGGTGGCTGTACGCATGCCCGATCACCCTCTGGCTCTCGAGATCATCGCGCAGATGGGCGGCGCGTTGGCCGTCAGTAGCGCCAATCTCTCGGGCAAGCCGTCGCCCTCGCGCGCTGAGGAGGCTTGGGCTGACCTTCAGGGACGTGTGGCCCTCGTCTTGGATGGTGGCCCTTGTCCGGGCGGGGTAGCCTCGTCCATTGTGGATCTGTCGATCGAACCGCCCGTCCTGCTGCGAAGTGGCGCGCTGCAGGCCGACATGTTGCGGCGCTACTTGCCGAATCTGAGGTTGGCCGCGGAGGTCTGATTTGCCCCATCGGGCGAGGCCTGCGAAGGTCCACAGCCACCAGGTTGAATCCCGGATTTGCGGATTCTTTAGCGATATTGTATAATTTC
>JAFGLK010000382.1 GCA_016928125.1 Anaerolineae bacterium | reverse complement strand
ACAGGCCCGAGATCTTTTTGCTGGGCGCCAGCTCGCGTGGGCGCGATCTGGCCGGCTCGGTAGCCACCCAGGTCTACACCGGCTTGACGGCGGACTGCACCGGGTTGGAGATCGAGCCCGACTCGCGGCTGCTGTTGCAGACCCGGCCGGCCTATGGCGGCAACATCATGGCCAACATCCTCACGCCCAACCATCGTCCACAAATGGCGACCGTGCGCCACCGCGTGTTCGAGATCCCCCCTCCTGACCCGCAGCGCGTGGGGCAAATCGTGCCGATCGAGGCCAAGCTCGGGCAGAGCGATATTCTCACCCAGGTGGTCGACTTTATCGTCGAGAATGAAGAGGTCAATATCGCCGACGCCCGGATTATCGTGTCAGGCGGCCGTGGCGTGGGCGGACCCGAGGGCTTTGAGCCGCTACGTGAGTTGGCTCACGTCTTGGGCGGCGCCATCGGGGCTTCGCGCGCGGCGGTGGATGACGGTTGGATCCCCTACAGCCATCAGGTGGGACAGACCGGCCGCACCGTCAGGCCCGATCTCTATATCGCCTGCGGCATTTCGGGCGCGATTCAGCACCGAGCCGGGATGTCTACCGCCAAGGTGATCGTCGCGATCAACAAGGATCCCGAGGCTCCCATTTTCGATATCGCCACGTATGGCATTGTGGGCGATCTGTTCGAGGTGGTGCCGGCGCTGACTGAGCAGTTTCGGAAAAAGCTCAAGCGTTGATGACAGGCAGCAAGGTGCGCATCGAGATCAACCACGCCTGGTGCAAGGGATGCTATCTTTGCATCAGCGTCTGCCCTCGCCAGGTGCTGGGCATATCGCGCGAAGGGTGGACGGGCAGCCACTACCCGGTGGTGGTGCGCGACATCGAACGTTGCACCGCCTGCCGCAACTGCGAGATGTACTGCCCCGACCTGGCCATCGAGGTGATTGAGGAATTGCCGGCGAGCGCCGAAGAGCCACTTGAGAGCGTCGAGGAGGAGCGGTGATGTCGCGGGTGCGCTCTGCGACCGAGATGCGCGTGCCCAGCGTCTTGGCCCCGGGGACCTACTTTATGCAGGGCGACGAGGCCTGCGCCGAGGGGGCCATCGCCGCGGGCTGCGATTTCTATGCAGGCTATCCCATCACGCCGGCCAGCGAGATCATGGAGCACATCGCGCGACGCTTTCGGGAGCTGTCGCGGGAATCGACCGGCCGACCGCGTGTGTTCGTGCAGATGGAGGACGAGTTGGCCTCGATTGCCTCGGTCATTGGCGCTTCCTGGGCCGGGGCCAGGGCCATGACGGCCACCTCGGGGCCAGGCCTCAGCCTGATGCTGGAGAACCTGGGCTACGCCATCATGACGGAGACGCCTATGGTGCTGGTGGACGTTCAGCGCGCCGGACCCAGCACGGGTCAGGCGACCCGTCCCGCCCAGGGAGATGTGATGCAGGCGCGTTGGGGCGCTAGCGGCGATTATGAGTTGATCGTGCTTGCGCCCTGGTCGGTGGCTGATATGTATCACCAGAGCATCCGGGCGTTCAATCTGGCGGAGCGCTTTCGCGTGCCGGTGCTCCTGCTGGCGGACGAGGGCGTCGGCCACCTGCGCGAGCGCGTCGACATCCCGCCCGAGACGCCTGTGTACAGCCGTGTCACCGGCGTCGACGCGCCCCCCTTTGGCGAGGCGCTGGTGCCTCCCATGCCCACTTTTGGCCATGGCGCCAAGCTGATGGTGACCGGGTCCACCCACGATGCCTGGGGCTACCGGCGCACAGACAGCAGCGAGGCGCAAGCGGAGCTGGTCGAGCGGCTGTCTGCCAAGATCACACAGAACCGTGATCTCATCATCCGGACCGAGGCGCTGCTGTGTGAAGAGGATGAGCTCGACGCGCTGATCGTGGCCTATGGCTCTACGGCGCGCAGCGCCTACCGCGCCGCGCTCGATCTGCGGCGAGAGGGGCTCAACGTGGGTTTGCTGCGCCTGGCCACGTTGTGGCCCTTTGCCGATGAGGCCCTGCGGCTTCTGGCCGCGCGTGCGCGCTGCGTCCTGGTGCCCGAGATGAACCGGGGCCAGATCGTGCGCGAGGTGCAGCGCATCGTGCCTGAGGCCCGTGGTTATCATCGCGTGGATGGCGAGGTGATCGTGCCCGGCGAGATCGCGCAGGCCGTCCGGGAGGCGCTTCGATGAGGGCCGGCACGAACACATCCATCAAGCGCTTCATTCGGCCCGAGGTCTTTCCTACTCCTTTCTGCCCGGGATGTGGACACGGCATCCTGTTGGGCGCCATTCTGCGGGCCATCGACGAGCTCGACTGGAGCATGGATGAGATCCTGTTCGTGTCGGGCATCGGCTGCGGCGGCTGGATCCCCAGCCCGCATTTTGCGGCAGACACCCTGCATGTGACCCACGGTCGGCCGGTGGCGTTCGCCACCGGCGCCAAGCTCTACAATCCAGAGCTCAAGGTGATCGTCATCGGCGGGGATGGGGACATTGCCTCGATCGGGGGCAATCATCTGATTCACGCGGCGCGACGCAACCTGGACATGACCGTGATCTGCGCCAATAACGGCATCTATGGCATGACGGGTGGCCAGGTGACGCCCACGACCCCCCATGGCGCCCGCACAATGACCACGCCAGAGGGCAACCCGGATCGCCCCTTCGACCTGGCGGCTTTGGTTGTCTCGGCGGGAGCGAGCTATGTGGCGCGCTATTCGGTCTATCACGTGCGCCAACTGGTGCGGGCGATCAAGCGCGCGTTGGAGCATCCCGGCTTCAGCTTTGTCGAGTGCCTGAGCACCTGCCCGGTGCAGTTTGGGCGCCGCAATGAGCTGCAGAGCCCGGTCGAGATGCTGCGCTATTTCCGCGAGCTCACCGTCTCCCTGGCGCGCGCGCGCGCCATGAGCGACGGTGAGCTGGCCGACAAAATCATCGTAGGCGAGTTCAGGCGCTGATGGGCGCTGGCTGGTCGTTGGAAGGCATCGAGGCTTGGCGCGACCTGCGCTATCACCGCACGGCGGAGTTGCGCGTCACCAGCGAGGCCGAGGCCCGCGCCTTTGTGGACGAGATTGGCTTTTGCTTTCTCTTTGGCGACAAGAGCGTCGAGATTCCCACGCTTTGGGCCGCTGTCTGTGGCAGTCGTCGCCCGGTGCCTCACCACCACAATGATCCCGATCTGGGGCGTACCTGGCAGTGGAAGGACACTCTACCCTCGCGGCGGGAGATCTACTATGGCAAGCTCCTGCGAGGCAAGCCGACCTTGGTCTCACTGGCGCTCTTGCCGATCTTCTATGCCCTGTCGCCCAACTATGGCGATCTTGAGGATTACCTGATCCAATACGAAGAGGGCTTGCTCAGCGCGGAAGCGAAGGGCATCTATGAGGCTCTGCTGTACAAGGGCGCTATGGCCACCAGCCGGCTGCGGCAGGAGGCGGGGTTGCCGGGGGGCGGGGCCAACGCCCGGCGCTTTGAGAGCGCCTTGACAGAGCTGCAGATGGAACTCAAGATCGTCAAGGTGGGCATCTCCGATGCCAACCGGTGGGGCTATGCCTATGTGTACGATCTGTTTCTGCGGCGCTTCCCAGAGGTGCCCGAGGCTGCGCGGGCCATCAGCACCGATGCGGCGATGGAGACGCTGCTGGTTCGCTACCTCCGCAATGTGGTGGCACAGACCCAGGCGGGCGTCAAACGTGTGTTTGGGTGGGACGAGTGGGAGTGGGAGCGGCTGCTGGATCGCCTGACGGAAAAGGGCCTGATTCGGCGTGATCTGAGGATCGAAGGGCTGCGCGGGCCATGTCTGGCTTTGGCGGAGGAGCCGGCCTTGTGGGACAGCTAGGCTTGGGCGCTGCCTTGGGTTCGGCTTGCCGCGAGGGACATTCGACCGTTCATACTCTGGATCACAGATGGAGAGGAGAGGATACTCTGATGGCAGAGCGCATTCTGGATGGCAAGGTGGCTTGGGTGACAGGCTCGTCGCGAGGCCTTGGGCGGGTGATCGCCGACCATCTGGCGAGTCTCGGGGCGGCCGTGGCGGTGCATGGCACCACCCCCTTTTCGACGCGCGCCTTTGATGAGGCCGAGTCGCTTCAGGTGGTAGCCAGGGCGATTGCGGACGAGCATGGAGGGCGCGTTCTGGCGGTGCATGGCGATCTGACCGATGAAGAGACCGTGGCACGGATCGTGATCCAGATCCATGAGGAGCTGGGCCCGATCGACGTTCTGGTCAACTGCGCGGGCGGCGATATCGGCTCGCAGGGGACCATGGGGGCAAACGGCGGCAAGCCGGCCGGGAACGACGCGGTGCATATCTCGGTGGAAGACATCGAGGCCGTGCTGGACCGCAACCTGATGACCTGCATTCTCTGCTGCCGCCAGGTGGCCCCCGAGATGATGGCTCGCAAGAGCGGTTGGATCATCAACATCGGCAGCATCGCCGGCTTGCAGGGCAACGAGATGCAGGCCATCTATTCCACGGCCAAGGCCGCAGTGCACGAATACACCCGCTGCCTGGCGGTGATGATGCGGCCCTATGATGTGCATGTGAACGCCATTGCGCCGGGCAGCACAGTGACGCCGCGCTTTCTCGCCAGCCGCACGGTCGATGAGGATCACATGGTCACCAGCGGCACGCTACAGCGCTACGGTCGGCCCATCGAAATCGCCCAGGCGGTGGCCTTTTTGGCCTCTGGGGGGGCTTCCTACATCTCGGGACAGGTGCTGCGCGTGGATGGCGGCACGCAGTGCTGGCCGGCCTGAGATCTGGCTACGCGCGTCTGCGCGCTCGCTCTGGCGCTACTTGAGCCCGCGCTATGCGTATAGCGCATAGGTACTTGCCTTGTGGGAGTGATGTCTTGAGCGCGAGCCGCGGGCCTGCTCTTTCAGCCCGGCCCAAGGCGTTCGGCTCGGCTGAGAGTGGGTCTGGAGGAGAGGCGCGTGGCCGAGTTACTGGGGACCTTTCGACGCAAAGCCGAGGATCTGGTCGGGGCCATCAATCGTCAGGGGGGCATCAGCGCCACCATCGCCAGCCTGCGCCGTCAGATGGAGATCAGCGATCGGCGCCGGGCCATCAGCAAGGTCAAATCTGATCTACAGCGCCTCGACCGCCAGATCACCGAGATGATCACGGCGGTGGGAGTGCAAGCGGTGGGCCTGCACAAGGCGGGTCGGCTGTCGTCGCCCGAGTTGCAGCCGCTCTGCGCCCATATCGTCGAGCTCGAGAGCGCGGTGGCCAGGCAAAAGGCCGAGCTGGCCACACTTGAGACGCAATTGCGCGAGGAGACCGCCTCGGACGAACGGATCTGTCCCTCGTGTGGCAAGCTGGCCCCCGAATCTGCAACTTTCTGCCCCTACTGTGGCGGGACGCTGCCTGCGCAGAATCCGGAGCGCTTCTGCGTGGATTGCGGCGCTTCGCTCCGGGCGGGAGCCCGCTTCTGCGCCCGCTGCGGCCATCCTGTAGGGGGCACATCGGCCGACGCCGATTGACGTGTGATTGGTTCGTGCCAGATGAAAGGGGAAGCCACTTCGGGCTCCCCCTCATTGCTGGCCCTATGGAGGGTTTGGGCGGGCATGTCAGCGAGGTTGTCTGGCTCCGTCCTGCCTTGAGCGCCCCCGACCGGGCCACACAGGTTACTTGTTGGCCGCATAGTCCAGGAACTGCTGCAGCTCCTCGCGTGGGATGCGGAAGCTGTGCTCCGGACCGGGGTAGGTGCGATCCTTGATCTCGGCGTTGAACTGACCCAGGGCCTCCCTGAGCGTCGCACCCATGGCGCAATACTGCTTGGCGTGGCGGGGCGTAAAGGCCTCGAACATGCCGATCACGTCATGCAGGATCTGGCACTGGCCGCTCGCGTCGCCCCCCGAGCCGATACTGATCGTGGGCACGCTCACCTTTTCGTTGATGACCGCCGTCACCCGCGCAGGGACCAGTTCCAGTAGGATGGCGAATGCGCCAGCGTCCTGCAGCGCCAGGGCATCTTCCAGCAGATTGATGGCCACATCGGCCGTGCGGCCCTGCACCTTGTAGCCGCCGATGGCCGAGGCGCTTTGGGGGGTGAGTCCCAGGTGTCCCATCACCGGGATGCCGGCCTTGACGATGCCCTCCACGGCGGGAACCATGGCCCGGCCCCCCTCCAATTTGACGCCATCCACGCCCCCCTCGGCCATCAGGCGCCCCGCATTGCGGATCGCCTCGCTGGGCGAGATCTGGTAGGACATGTAGGGCATATCGCCGATCACAAAGGCGCGTTCGCAACCTCGGGCCACTGCGTTCGAGAACACCACCATGATGTCCATGGTGGCAGGCAGGGTGTTGGCATGCCCGAGGATCGTCATGGCCACCGAATCGCCCACCAGCACGATATCCACGCCGACCGCATCGATGATCCGCGCTGTGGGATAGTCGTAGCAGGTGATCATGCTCAAGGGCTCGCCCTGCTCCACCTTCTCCAGCATGTCGGGAATCGTCAGTTTCTGGGCCATGGCTCCATTACCTCGCTTTCGTTTGGGGGTTAGCTTTCTACGGCATTATGCTGAGGCATGGGGGAGGTGTCAAAGGCGATCCCTCTCGGCGCCTCGGAATTGAGAGGACGTGGCAGCTCGCAGGATAATCGATCTGAGGATAGAAGGTTCACTCAGAAGAGGAGGGGCGCCACCGAGCCTCTTTGCGCTCTGGCGTCATTAGACGTAAAATGATCGAGCCGGCCCACCATCAGCCTCGGAGGAAAAAGCGCAGACGATGGACATGCATGAGATCGAGAGATTCGCCAATGACGTGATTGAGAACGTGGAGCGCGTCATTGTAGGCAAGCGTGAGGCGATCGAGTTGGTCCTGATCGCCTTGCTATGCGAGGGGCATGTGCTGATCGAAGATGTGCCCGGAGTGGGCAAGACGATGCTCGCCCGCGCTGTGGCGATCTCCCTGGGGTGCAGCTTCAAACGCCTGCAATGCACCCCCGACCTGCTGCCCAACGACGTCACCGGCGTCTCGATTTACAACCAAAAGACGAGCGAATTCGAGTTCCGGCCGGGCCCAGCCTTTGTAAACATCCTTTTGGCGGACGAGATCAACCGGGCGACGCCACGAACCCAATCGGCCCTGCTCGAATCCATGGGCGAGTATCAGGTCACGGTGGACGGCGTCACCCGCCAGCTGCCGAGGCCGTTTCTGGTGATGGCGACGCAGAACCCCATCGAATACGAGGGCACCTTCCCACTACCTGAGGCCCAGCTCGATCGCTTCCTGATGCGCATTGCTATCGGTTACCCCTCCTATGAGGAGGAGCAGCAGGTCTTGATCAACCTGCGGCGCACCCATCCAATCGAGACCATCGGCCAGGTAGTGGATGGCGAGCGCGTTCCCGAGATGCAGTCCATCATCTGGGATGTGAACGTGGACGACACGGTGCGCGCCTATATCGTGCGCCTGGTGCAGGCCACGCGCAACCATTTCGATCTGGCGCTGGGCGCCAGCCCGCGCGGCAGTCTGGGGCTCTATCGCGCCTCGCAGACCTTGGCCGCGATTCGTGGCCGAGACTATGTCATGCCTGACGAGGTCAAGTACTTGGCGCCCACCATCCTGGGACATCGTCTGATCGTCAAGCCCGAGAGCGCGCTACGTGGTCGTAGCGCCCAGGCGGCGCT
Organism: Anaerolineae bacterium; assembly: GCA_016928125.1. The sequence goes on along the minus strand of JAFGLK010000382.1, from coordinate 11,068 downwards.
GGACAGTCTACTGGCCGAGACGAAACTGGATATCGGCGAGCTTGAGCAAGCCTAGCGTCCTTGCGCGTGCCGCGGAGAAGCATATTTAATGCCCTATTTTCTCTTATTTGTGATTGGGCTCTTTGTCTTAGCTGCTCTTTTTCGGATCGACTTTTTCTTCTATCTTTTGTATCTTTTCTTTGGTATCTACGCCCTCTCGCGACTGTGGACGCAAAAGGCGGTGCAGGCGATCCGCGTCGAGCGGCAGTATACTGAGCACGCCTTTCCGGACGAGCGGGTTCGGGTGCAACTCACCATCCGCAACGGCAGCATTTTGCCCGTGCCCTGGCTGCGGGTGCACGAGAGCCTCCCCATCCAACTCAAGGCCCCCAACTTTCACCGGTGCGTCGTCTCTCTGTTGCCTTATGAGGACAGGACCATTCACTACGATCTCGACTGTCGCCGTAGAGGCTATTACCTGCTGGGTCCTCTGCTGCTTAGCTCGGGTGATCTTTTTGGCCTGCGCAGCCTGGAGCAGCGCATGGAGGCTTCCGACGCACTGACGGTCTATCCGCGTATCTTGCCCCTGACGAGCTTGGGCTTGCCGGCGCAAACGCCCTTTGGCGACGTGCCTTCTGAGCAGCGCATCTACGAGGACCCTACCCGGCTGATGGGCGTGCGGGAGTATCAGAGCGGCGATAGCCTGCGTCATATTCACTGGAAGGCCAGCGCTGTAGTGGGCAGTTTGCAGGTGAAACGCTTTGAGCCGGCGATCTCGATCGAGGCGCAGCTCTTCCTGAACCTGAACCGCGACGAATACTCGATCACCCGCGCCGAGACCGCCAGCGAAATGGCGATTGTGACGGCGGCCTCCATTGCCAATCATCTGATCGAGAAGCGCCAGGCCGTCGGTCTGTCGTCCAATGGCGCCGATCCGCTGCTGGAAGATGGCCAACCGGTGTCGCTGCCCCCGCGCAAAGGCAACGATCAGTTGATGCGCATTCTGGACATCTTGGCCAGAGCCCAGCTTAGCCGCGAGAGGCCCTTTACGGACGTGCTACGTCAGGCTAGCCTGCGGCTCACCTGGGGGGGCACTGCCATTATCGTGTCTTCGCATGCCGACGATCCTTTGTTCGATCATATGGTGTTGATGAAGCGCGCAGGGTTCCATGTGATCCTCGTTCTGGTTGATCCACAGACGCCCTTTATCCGGCTTCAACAACGGGCCATGCAGGTGGGGGTGAAGGCCTACCAAGTGTGGCAGGAGAGAGATCTGGATGTCTGGCGATGAACCCCTGGGCCCTTGGCCCGAAGAAAGCTCCTGGCAGAGCCTGCCGGAGGCATCGTCCGAAGGCGATGGAGGGGGCGCCGTGCAGCCCGAGGAACTCGCTCAACGCGGCCTGAACCAGATGGCCATTGAGGAGGTGGCGCGGCCCCTGGCCGTCGCCGCCATGCTGACCTGTATCGGCGTCTCGATCTCTCAGCTGATGCGGCTCTTCTCGCCAGCCTGGCCGGGGACCGTCTTTGCAGGGCTCATCTTCCTCATCTCACTCGAGAGCATCCATGCCGATCGCTTTATCGCGCGGGCGCGTCTGGAGGGCAAAGACAAGTTCCGGTTTCGCTTTGTGGAATGGGTGGTCATGCTCCTGCTCGTGCGCTTTGCCGTCTATCTGGAGTACGGCCCGGCCCAGCTTCTCCAGGATCTCACGTCCTGGTCTACGGATATGGGTGCCTTTTTCGATATCGGGTTCATCGCCAAAGCCTTTCTCATCGCAGCGGCCTGGGCATTGGCCTTGATGCTGTCTCGAATTCTGCAAGAGCTGGAGGCCAGCCCACTCGAGAAGCCTCCTTCCGTGACCGATCCCGACTATTATCTGCGCAGCACCATGCCCCACCATGGCCGGGTGGACCGACAGGCGCGCCTGAACCGCATCGTCAGCATCTTTTTCGCGGGGGGTGTGCTGGTCTTGTTGCTCGCCGGCATGGTCAGGGTGGATGTGCAAGAGCTCGTCCGCCTGCAACACGCGCGGACGTCGGGCGTGATCCTGAACGTGCTGCTCTACTTTGTGCTGGGGTTTCTGCTCATCAGCCAGGCGCGCTACACGATCCTCAAAGCCAATTGGGAGCTGCAGGACATCCCCATCCTCGACCGCCTGGGGCGGCGCTGGCTCGTGTGGGTGATCCTTTTCCTGGTCGGGATCGGCATCGTCTCGGCCTTGTTGCCCGTAGGCTACTCCGTGGGTGTGCTCGATGCAGTTGGCACGGTGGTTCGTTGGATCATCTATGTGCTCGTTCAGATCGCCTTCTTCGCGCTCTTTGTGATCTCTTATCTCATTGGTCTCTTGCTAAGCCTCTTCACGGGTAGGACGGCGACATCCCCTAGCATGCAGGCGCCTATGGCCCCTCCGCAGCCGGCCGCCACGCCGAGTGGCGGGAATCCTTGGTGGGAATTGGTCCGCTCGCTGATCTTTTGGACAGTGTTACTGGGTATCATCGGTTATTCTGTTTTCCACTTCCTGGCCTTCCGTCTCGGCCTTTTGCAGAGCGTCAAGCTTAGGCGCATCTGGGAATGGCTCACGCGATTCTGGTTCGGCATGCGTCGGGCGACACGCCGGGCCGCCGATGATCTCCGACGAAGGTTGGCGGAGCGGCTAGCCAGTCGTCGCATGCAGGCGGCGCGGGCTCGTTGGCGCTATCTCTCTCTGCGCAAGCTCTCGCCGCGCGATCGCATTCGTTACTTTTACCTCTCGGTGCTCTATCGCAGTGCGCAGCAGGGCCTCGGGCGGCCCCCCGCAGCGACGCCGCTCGAGTACGAGGACGTCTTGGCGGATGAGCTATCGGATGTCGCCGATCAGGTGGAGGACCTGACCGAGGCTTTTATCGAGGCGCGTTATAGCGCGCACGATCTGGATAGCCAGGACTCGTCGCGCGTGCAGCAGGTGTGGCGCCAGGTGCGCCGAGCCCTGACGGTGCACCGGCGCAGGCGGTCCGAATCGTGATGTGCTTGCGCTGAGGGATGCCAGAGTTCCCGTATGGACCTTTTTGCCCATGCCCGCCAGGAGCAGATCGATCGCGAGGCGCCTTTGGCTGCACGCATGCGCCCTCGCATCCTGGATGAGTACGTCGGCCAGGAGCATGTGGTAGGCCCAGGGCGCTTGCTCAGGCGTGCCATTCAGGCCGACCAACTCTCCTCGCTGATCTTCTACGGGCCACCCGGCACCGGCAAGACGACCCTGGCCATGGTCATCGCCAACACCACCCGCTCGCGTTTCGTGACCCTCAATGCCGTCTTGGCGGGCGTTGCCGACCTGCGGGCCGTCACCAAAGAGGCGCAAGAGGAGCGCCTGCTGTATGGGCGGCGGACCATCCTGTTTGTGGATGAGGTGCATCGCTGGAACAAGGCGCAGCAGGACGCGCTGCTTCCGTGGGTCGAGCAGGGCACCATCATCATGATCGGGGCTACGACCGAGAACCCCTTCTTTTCGGTCAATCGGCCGCTGCTCAGTCGGAGTCGGGTCTTTCAGCTGCTCCCTCTGACCGATGTGGACCTCTACCGCATTGCCCAGCAGGCCCTGGCCGACGAAGAGCGGGGCTATGGAAAACTCGCGGTTGAGGTCGCGCCGGATGCGTTGGACCACCTCGTCAAGGTCGCCAGCGGCGACGCGCGCTCCTTGCTCAATGCCCTCGAGTTGGCGGTGGAGACCACGCCGCCGGATGAGCGCGGCGTGATCGTCGTCGATCAATCCGTCGCGGAGGAGTCAATCCAGCAGCGTGTCGTGCTCTACGATCGCGAGGGAGACTATCATTTCGATACCATCAGCGCCTTCATCAAGTCTTTGCGCGGGTCGGATCCCGACGCAGCGCTCTATTGGCTGGCCAAGATGGTCTATGCGGGCGAGGACCCGCGCTTCATCTTTCGTCGTATGCTGATTCTGGCCAGCGAGGATGTCGGCCTGGCCGATCCGCAGGCCCTGGCGGTCGTCGAGGCGGCAGCGAGCACCTTTGAGCGCGTTGGACTGCCCGAGGGCCAGTTCAGCCTGGCTCAGGCTGCCCTCTATCTGGCGACCGCACCCAAGTCCAATTCGACGCTGGGCTACTTTGATGCGCTGAGCACGGTTCGCCAGGAGCGTGATGATGAGGTGCCCAGCCATCTGAAGGACGCTAGCCGTGACAAAGAGGGCTTTGGGCACGGCGAGGGCTATCTCTATCCTCACGCTTATCGCGATCACTGGGTCGCGCAGCAGTATCTTCCCGAGGCGCTGCAGGGCAAGCTTTTCTACGAGCCAGGCGATCAGGGCTATGAGGGGCGCATCGCGGAGGAGGTCGCACGCCGGCGCGAGGAGCAGTTGGCAGCCATGCTCGAAGGTGAGCTGCCGCCGACGCAAGTCCTTACCTTCTCGTTGCCCGATCGGGGACACGAGCGTTGGCTCGAGCGCGCCATCAGCAGCGCCGCCCGCGATCTGGGCGCCGTGCGCGAGGGCATCTTTCGTCCGGCGGGCCTGGAGCGCCATCATCGCGTCCTGGATCTGAACGCCGGCTCCGGGCTGCTCACCTGGGAGGCACTGCGACACACCCCTGAGGGCGGCGTGTGGGCTTTGTGCCACAACCAGGTCATGGCCGAGGCGTTGCGCCAACAGGCCGAGGCTCTGCCCGAGTTGCAGCGACCCATGGTGCTGGAGGGTGAGCCCGTCGATCTGGAGGCGCTATTGGGGGCCGCTGGCTTTGCCGATGTGCGCTTCGATGCCATTCTGGGGCGTAATGCGCTGGTTGGGCAAGCTGACAAAGCGAGCATCGCGGGCGCCCTGAGACGCTTGATAGCTGCGAGCGGGATGCTCAGCCTCGCGGAGGCGATTCCGCGCCACGGGCAACGACTCTATGATCTCGTCGATCTCGATGCGCTCCCGGGCGATCTGGCGGATCTACTGCGGGAGGCGGAGGAACGGATCTATCGTCGCACGGATGATCCGATGGTCAACTGGGAGGGTGATGATCTCAAGGAAACCTTCCTGGCCGCCGGCTTCGGTGCTGTGGAGACCGCGACACAAGAGTTCACAGCCGAGCGCCTGATCACGCCTGAGCAAATCGAGCGTTGGTTTGAGCCGATCGGCACCGCGAGACCGTCTTATGCCCAGCATCTGGATCTGGTGATGGCCCCCGAGGCGGTGGCCGAGGTCCGACGGTTGTTCGAACATCAAGTGATGGGCCAAAGCGTGGCGTGGCGCACGCGCATCGTCTATCTCCATGGGCGGGCAGCCTCCTGAGGCGTCGGCTGTCCGCTCGCCAAGCGATCGCTGCCCGGATCCGCATGGCGGTCAAACACCTGCGCTCTGCAGTCTGGACGTGCGGCCGCGATTGGCCGATTGACAGATGGGGACGCTTTCGGTAACATGCTCGTGGTCAGCCACATGGGCTCGATACGCCTGGGCCGTGTGTGTATACAAAAGGCCCCGCTCTGTGCCATCACCTGTCACGTTGACCAACCGGAAACAGGGGGAGCGCACAGATCAGGCGGAACCATAAGTCTTGGAGGTCAGTCTATTGTTCAGGAGAAGCAAACTTGCTCCCTTGACGGCTGGCAAGATCGACAATCTGGTGGGCAGCAACACCAGCTTCGATGGGATCATCAAATCGGATGGCAACATCCGTGTGGATGGGATTTATCAGGGGCGCATCGAGACGGCCGGCAATGTCATCGTGGGCCCGACGGCGCGTGTGGTGGCCGACATCGTGGCGAACATGGTGCAGGTATGGGGAGCTGTACGGGGTGACATCACCGCCAAGGGACGTCTGGAGATCCTGCCCGATGGCCGAGTGTGGGGCAATGTGCAGGTCGTATCGCTGCTCATCGACGAAGGCGGGATGTTCCTGGGGCAGTGTAAGATGGCCGGGGAAAGCGTCGAGCCGTTGACTTTGCCCGAGCCTCCACCAGCAGAGCCGAGCGAGTCCGAAGAAGAGGCTGCGGCTGCTGACAAAAGCGAAACAGAGTCTAGCGCAACCTAACCATCAGAGCGTGTGAGTGGCTTGGGATGAAGGCCGTATTCGTCAATCAGGACGCCGTTTTGAGGGACAGCCACATCGATCCGGCCGATCCGTCTCAGGACTGGCACTTGGTGCCGGCGACGGTGGAGGCGATGCGCTTGCTGGCCAATGAGGATACGCTGGTGTTCCTCTACGGGGCGCAGATTGGGCCTTCCGATCAGGCCTCCGCCGAAGAGCCCAGTCGCACCATGCTGGAATTAGTGCATCAAACGGAGGCGGGGGGCGGTCGAATCGATGGGCTGGTTGTCTGCCCCCATGCAAAAGGGACAGAGTGCCGTTGTTGGGAGGATTTCCCCGGGATCCTCTGGGTGCCGGCCTCCCAGTTCAACCTCAAGCTCGAGGCCTGTTACGTGCTGGGGGATACAGAGCGAGATGTGGCCACGGCGCATACGGCCGGCGCGCGTGCGATGACGATTCTCTGTGATCGCAAAATCGGGGATGTGTTCGGGGATCTTCCTCGCCACAAGGACTACCCGATCGCGCCTGACCTGACCACAGCCGTGAACTATATCGCTCTTGAGGAAGAGATCTGCAACCAACTGGGACACGTTCAGACCAGCGAGGTGAGAGTACCTGTCGAGAGCGCGCTCTATGCTGAGCCAGAGGGGCTGCCGCGACTCACGGTCACTTCGCGACTGGCGCGCGGTCTGCAGGCCAACGTAAATCGCTCTCGGGTGCAGCTTCGCGATATCGTACGCTGGCTGAGTTTCTTCAGCGTGGGCGCGGTGGGTTTGAGCCTTGGCATCGCCTATCTGCTCACGCACCTGTACCGCGTGCAGCCCTTCCCCGCGGCGGTCTACTATGTCACGCTCCAGTTCGTGCCCCGGCCCGTGCGCGGCGCGCTCTTTATCCTCTTCGGAGCGGGCATTATCTTTCTCGCGGTGCGGAGCTTTTACCGGTCAACAGCGCGCTGGCGCAGACCCAACCCGGGATAACAGGCGGTCTGCGTCAGCGCGCTTGACGCCCCTGGAGGATGGCCTTTCGGCCAGGCTCCAGGTCTTGGCTAGGCCCCGTAGTGCTCATCGGAGCGGTTGATGCCGATCAAGATGCTCAGCGCAAAGCTGACTAGGCTGACGACGATGGCGCCCCAGAAGGCAGGCCCGAAACCGTCGACGTGAAAGCCCTGGCCCAACGACTGGGCAAGGCTGCTGGCCAACAGCAGCATGGCCGCATTGATGACCAAGGTAAAGATCCCCAGCGACAGGATGATCAGGGGACAGGTCAACAGCTTGATGATCGGCGCGATCAGTGCATTCACCAGCCCCAGGATCAGGCCCATCCACAGATAGACGGTCCAGCCGCCCTCGGCGGTGATGCCTGGCACCAGGCGCATGGCCGCATAGACGGCCACCGCGTTGATGATCCAGCGCAGAATCAACTTGCGCATCGCGATCCCCTTTCCTTCCTCTAGTCCAGGGCGCGGAGCTTGGCCAGCCCTTCGCTGACCGGCATCTTGCCCTCTTCGATGGCCTTCAGTATAGCCATGCGGCGCTCGGCGGACGAGCCTTCCTCTGCCTCTGCTTCGGCGTTGTCATCCAACCCAAAGGGCTCTGCATCGGGCGCTGAGCCGGCCTCCTCGGCGCGAACGGGCTCTGGCTCGGCCTCGGTCCATTCGCTCTCAAAGGGGCTGCCTTCCTCTTCGGTTGGCTGGCCTGACTTGGGCACGATGCGCACATCGCCGCTGGTCGTGTGGACCTGAACCAAAGGGCCGCCATCGCCGATGACGATCCGTTTCGAGCCCCGCTCCTTGCTAGCCACTTGATGAGCCACGTCACACGCCAGATCTCCGGAGAGCGAGGTCATGGCCACTGTGCACGCCTGACCCTCGTCGAGCCCGAGACGCAGGTCTCCACTCACGCTGCGGACCTGGTACTGGCCGCCGTCTACGAGCGAGGTCTCGACGCTGCTATCGCCGCTGACCGTCTCGATCGACAGCTCGGTCAAATGCGCCGCTCGCAGCGTCGTATCGCCCGAGACCGTGCGGATGTGCAGGACCCCAGAGGCATTCCAGGCGTCCACATCACCTGACATGCTGCGAATCGCGATCTCGCCGCCCACGTCGCGCAGCTGTACATCTCCACTGGCGAGATGCACCGACAGCTTGCAGCGGTGTGGCACCGCAATCCTCAAGTCGGACGACCCGCCCGGCTTGGACCTGATCCGCAACGTGCCCGCATCTTGCTCCACCTGAGCCTCTCTGCTGGCCCGCACCTCCACATGTGAGGCATCGTGGCCATGCAACTGGACGTCGCCGGAGGTGGTCTCCACGATGATCTGCGCGTCTGAGGTGACCTCGTATCGTTCGGTTGACGTGTTCATCTCACCTCACTCCACATAGATCTCGACGCGCTCGCCGTCCTCATCGTCTTCCACCTCGATGATCTTGCCGCGCGTGCCGGTTTTGATGGCGTCCATCACCTCGCTGAAATCTAAATCCTCCATCTCAGGGGCGAACTTGGCGCCGATGCGCATCCCAACGTTCACCAGGCCCATCGGGATGTTGACATTGACCTTGTTACGGCCTGTCTTCTTGTCGGTGACGCGCACTCGGAACCACTTGGCGCGTCCGCCTCGTTCCTCGCCCTCTTCCTTTGTGCTGGCCTCCTCCAGGGCCGAGAGGAGCTGAGCTCCCTCTTCGGCGCTGATGTGTCCGTTCTCAATCATCTTGAGAATCTGCATTCGCTCTTCCATTGTAGCCATTCTAGTCTCCTTTGCCGTCGTCGAGAAGCCCGTCGTGACCCTCCGCCGCGTTGCGCAGACGCGAGGGGTGAGTCATACGACGTCTTGCACGATCACTCCCTGCACCATACACATCCAATCGCTAAAAGGAACGGTGCACCGGGTTCCCACTGATGGAAAGCTGCTGAGGGCTTGAGACAGGCTGATCTGGGATCATAGGTCCAGGGACATCTGATCCAAAACCCGCAACGTCTCAAAGCCGAACTTCTCCAGCACGTCCAAAGCCTCCTTGTGGGAGGCTGAGATATTCCCACGCAGGCTGAAACGCGGCACGAGCGAGCTCAGGCGAAAAAGCTCAGTCATGAGCGGCTCCTCCCAGGCGCCGCGCGCCTCAGGGCGCACATAGAGCTCGAACTCGTGCGGACCGCGCCAGATGCGGGCGGTCACGCAGCCGTAGGCCAGCAACCCACCGGTCCCATCTACAAGGGCTTCGATCGTCTCGCGACCGTCCAGCAAGAGCTGGAGATGCCCCCGCAGGTGCCAGCCCAGACCCCGTCGATAGCGCCGGCGATGAACCGGCCGTCGTTTGAGCACCTCCGGGGGGGTGCTCTCCCTGACCAGGCGATACAGCTCGCGTCCATCTCGGATGCGCACCGGCCGAATGCGGGGATCGCACGGGCCAATCACCAAGGGCCAGCGCCCCGGCCGCAGATTCACCTCATGCAGCGTATCATAGTGCACAAAGCCCCGCCGACGGTACATCCCGATGGCCAGTTCATTGTCCGAGCGCACCTGCAGCATGACGCGCCTGCCCCCTGCAGCCCGTGCCCCCTCGATGGCCGTATCGACCAAAGCTCCTGCGATGCGGCGTCCGCGATACTCAGGCAAGACGGCAAGGTTACTGAGGGAATAGACTCCCGGCTCATCGTCGGGAATCAGGCTCACATTGCCCACCAGATGTCCATCCTCGATCCAGACATAGCCCGATAGAAAGCGCGTGAGGCGTTGGGCGACATTGAGCAACGGTCCCCAGAGGGCCATCTGGCGCAAATCCCGAACCATGTGGCTCCCCGTGAGCGCCAGATCATGGCCAAAGGTCAGCTCGATCAGGGTGGCCAACTCGCCCAAATCACGGTGGGGGTTGAATGGGCGGATATGCTGCTGCGTCCCCGCCGGGCTCGCAACCAATCGCGCGATCATGACGCCTTTACCTTGAGCAGCCTGAGCGCCTCAGCCGAGTTGATCTGCCCAGCTGCCAGCTGTTCGAGAACCTCTCTTCGCTCCTGAGCGGTGAGAGTGGGCTCCTCCTCGGCCTCGATCTCGTACCCCAAGGCACGGATGACCTCATTGAGCCGGTTTCTCACGGTGGGATACGAGATGCTCAATTCCTCCTCGACGCGATTGAGCTTGCCCTCGCAGCGGATAAAGACCTCGACAAAAGCCAGTTGCGCCGGCGTGAGCTGACCAAGGCGGCCGAACGAAAAGCGGCCTTCGATCGCCGTGTCACAGTGGCGGCAGTGCAAGCGTGTCACATCGAGAATCTCACCGCAGACCGGGCAGCGTCCAATCACTGGATAACTCATCGACATCCTCCTCCACTACAATCCCTCGCGGCTCGTCTTTTCCTCAATTATTATAATCTGTACATTGATTTTTGTCAAGCATAAATCAATAAAATCAATGTCCGGTCTTGAGGGCATATCTGCCGATGACCATCAGTCGCGACTGCACAGGGGGCCTCAGGGCCTACTGGTTGCCGCGCCAGGGCGTAATTGGTCAGATGCCCTTTCGCCCCTATAATGGGGGCTGGATTCCGTGTTGTGCACTCGGCAAGCTGGTTGAGGAATGAGCGAAAGCAGCCAGATCGAGGCACGCCTGGCTGGCCTTCCAGCCAACCCGGGCGTGTATCTCATGAAGGACGCGAACGATCGCGTCATTTACGTGGGCAAGGCGGTTTCGTTGCGTCCGCGGGTCCGCTCCTATTTTCAGAAAGCAGCCACGCACACGCCCAAAACGGGCCGGCTGGTGGCCGAGATCGCCGATCTCGAATGGATCGTCACCCAGTCGGAGCTCGAGGCGCTGATCCTTGAGTCAGAGCTGATCAAGCGCCACCGACCTCGCTACAACGTGCGCCTCAAAGACGACAAGCGCTATCCCTACATCAAAGTGACGATGCAGGAGGATTACCCGCGCATCTTTATCGTCCGGCGCATGGCCCGTGACGGGGCGCGCTACTTTGGACCATTCACCTTCTCTCGGGCGGTGCATCAGAGTCTGGAGTTGGTCCGGCGGCTCTTTCCGTATCGCACGTGCAACCGCGTGATCACGGGCAAGGATCCACGCCCCTGCTTCTACTATCATATCAAGCGTT
>JAFGLK010000381.1 GCA_016928125.1 Anaerolineae bacterium | reverse complement strand
TCCGGGCTGCGCGAGCTCAGGCGCCAAGGACCGGTCGAGCTGCGCCACGAATCGCTCGATGCCACGCGGGTGCAGGGCGCGTTGGCTCTTGGCGATCGGGGCGTAGGAGAGGCCTTGCTGGATATGGTGCGCCCAGGGCCCTCAGGCTTTGCGCGCGCCCTGCGACGGCACGGTGAGGATCTGGAGACGCTCCTGGCCCCACGCGACGCAGGGTCACCGCTGCCGTGGGACTTGATCGATGATGGGATCCCGCCAGACTTGCTCAGACGGGAGTTGGAGCGGGCTGAACACGCTTCAGCGTGCTGTCTCGCTGAGGGAGCTGAGGGGCACGCGTGATCCGGAGCTCGGGCGAGCCGCCGTACTTTCTCTCTGAATTGGGTCAGGCCGATGGCCTGGTACATGGGATCTTCACCCGCCTCGGCGGGACGAGCCAAGGACCGTGGCACAGCCTCAATGTGGGGCACACAGTTGGAGACGATCCGGAGCATGTGGACGCCAACTTGGCCAGCATCTATGCGGCATTGAATATCGATCCGGCTCAGGTCGTAACCGGTAGACAGGTGCATGGCGATCACGTCGGCCTTGTGGACTACGCCGACCGAGGCCAGATTCTGGATGCCACAGATGCTCTGATCTCAGACGCACAAGACACCTACCTATTACTGCGGTTCGCCGATTGTGTGCCGGTGCTGCTCTGGGATCCCAAGCGGCGGGCAGTCGGATTGGTCCATGCGGGCTGGCGGGGTACCCTGGCAAAGATCGCGGCCAAGGCCGTGCGAACGCTTGTGACAGCCTATGGGTGTGAGCTGTCGAATGTGCGAGCCGTCATTGGCCCCAGCATCGGTCCGTGCTGCTATGAGGTCGGGCCGGAGGTCGTGAAGGCTGCCCGTCAGGCGTTTTCGCCGCCCTTGGGCGAGGGTTTCCGAGATGACGAGCCCGAGATCGAGAGACTGATCCTGCGACCACGGGCCGGAGGCAAGGCACATCTCGATCTCTGGCGCGCCAACGCGCTGCAGCTTCGGGCGCTCGGTCTGCGACAGATCGAGGTGGCCGGCCTATGCACGGCCTGTCACCCTGAGCTGTTCTTCTCGCATCGCGCCGAGGCCGGGCGCACAGGCCGCTTTGCGGCCCTGATCGGCTGGCGCGGACAGGCTCAGTGAGGAGTTGCCCGGAGCTCTACAGGATGGAAGAGATGGCAGACAGAGTGATGGACACGATCCGAGCCAGACTGGATCAGGTCGAGAGGTGCATAGCCGCGGCGTGTGAGCGCTCGAGTCGCGCGCCCGATGAGGTCGTGCTGGTGGCGGTCACCAAGACGCGCACGTGCGAAGAGATCCAGGCTGCGTATCGCTGCGGGTTGCGGCATTTCGGTGAGAATCGTGTTGAGGAAGCCGAGGAAAAGCTGCCCATCCTCCAAGCTGAGTTTCAGGCCGATCCACCTACATGGCACATGATCGGACACATTCAGAGTCGCAAGGCCGCGCGGGCGGTGGCTGTGGCAGACGTGATCCATTCGCTGGACTCGATGCGCCTGGCACATCGGCTGAACTCCTTCGCGGAACAGGCAGGCAAGCGCATGCCCGTGCTCATTGAGGCCAATGTCTCCGGCGAAGCCTCCAAGTATGGCTTCCCGGCCAGCACGGCGGAGGAGCGGCAGATACTGCTCGAAGAGTTGGCCTCCCTGGAGCGCCTCGCTCACCTGGATGTGCGGGGCCTGATGACCATGGCGCCGATCGTGCCTGAGGCAGAGGAGGCCAGGCCCATCTTTGCGGCGTTGAGGCAGCTGCGCGACATCCTGAGATCACGTCTGAGCTACTCAGCCTGGTCCGAGCTGTCGATGGGCATGACCGACGACTTTGAAGTAGCCATCGAGGAGGGCGCCACTCTGGTGCGCATTGGAAGGGCGATCTTTGGCCCTCTTCAAGAGGAATAGGAGAGCAGATGAGCGGGCTGGAGCATGCGCGCATTGCGTTTGTGGGCGGCGGTATGATGGCTGAGGCTATCATCAGGGGCGTTCTGGGCCAGCAGCTCGCACGCCCGGAGGCACTCATCGTCAGTGATCCCTTGGAAGGGCGCCGGCAGTATCTCGCCACAGAGATGGGAGTCCAGGTTACGGGCTCGAATCTCGAGGCCGTGGACGGTGCCCAGATCATCGTGTTGGCCGTCAAGCCGCAGGTGCTTGGGCAGGTGCTGGCTGAGCTTCGAGGTCAACCATCTGAGACCACACTGGTGCTCTCCATCGTGGCTGGGGCCAAGATCGAGACGATCCGCACGGCCTTGGCCACACCCGCCGTTGTGCGCATCATGCCCAACACGCCTGGGCAGATCGGAGAGGGCATCTCGGTCTGGACCGCTACACTTGAGACGAGCGACGTCCAGAGGCAGCACGCCGCTCAGATCATCACCGCGCTGGGTCAGGCGATCTATGTTGACGAGGAGGGCGATCTCGACAAGGCCACGGCGTTGAGCGGCTCGGGGCCGGCCTATGTCTTTCTTTTCATCGAGGCCCTGACCGATGCGGGGGTCCACATGGGTTTCTCGAGGGCCGTGGCCGAGCAACTGGCGCTGCAGACGGTGCGGGGCTCGGCCATCTATGCCCAACAGTCTGGCGTGCATCCCGCGATCTTGCGCAATCGGGTGACCTCTCCCGGCGGGACCACGGCAGAAGCGCTCTATCAGTTCGAGGAGGGGGGGCTCAGGGCGATGGTGTCTCGGGCGATCCTGGCAGCATATCACAAAGCCACAAGTTTGGGGGAATTACCTCAAGGATGAGTTTTCTATATACTTTTGTCGTCGTTTTGGAGAGAGCTCTTACTTTTGCCATATTCGCGCGTATCATTCTAAGCTGGCTGCCCATCGATCGCTCCAGCCGCTTGGTGACGCTCATCCTGGACATCACAGAGCCCATCCTGGGGCCGATCCGTCGGGTGGTGCCCAGCATCGGTGGACTGGATCTCTCGCCCATGATCGGTCTGATTCTGATCCAGATGGTGGGGCGCATGCTGTTGACGATGTTGGCGCGCTTTGCCTGACACTGGCGGCGCCAAGCCAGCGAGCTACGGCCCCCAGTGTGGGGCCTGTTCCAGCATCGCGCTCAGGGTCAAGTTGGCGCGTTCACCGGTCTCCAGGTCGAATGTGTAGATGTCCCAGCCGTGATCGCGATTCGAGTAGTAGGCGATACGCTTGCCCCAGGGCGACCAGGTCGGCCCGTGATCGTCAGCATAGGCGTCGCGACTGAGCGGCCCTAGCTCTGTCCCGTCGAGCCTGGCCGCAAAGATCTCCATGTTGTTCTCGCGATAGCTCTCCCACAGGATACGTTCCCCGTCAAGAGACCAGACCGGATTCTGATCCGTGGCCTCGTGCTCGGTCACGCGCGTCTGATCGCTTCCATCCACCCCCATGACATAGATCTCGAGATTGCCGTCACGATCGGACACAAAGACGAGGCGACGACCGTCTGGCGAAAAGCGCGGGCTATAGTCTGCGGCTTGATTCTGCGTCAAACGCTGGGGGTCCGAGCCGTCTGCATTGGCCAGATATAACTCCCAGTTCCCGTCGCGGAAGGATGCAAAGGCGATCTGTGTGCCGTTGGGAGACCAACTGGGCGTCCAGTCCTCCGCTGCGTGGTTCGTCACGTTGAGTTGCTGATTGCCGTCGGCGTTCATGACATAGATCTCACGATTGCCATCGCGATCGGAGACAAAAACGATCCGGCGGCCGTCAGGCGCCCAGGCTGGCGAGGTATCGTTGGCTCCCGAATCGGTCAGTCGCACCGGATCCGAGCCGTCGCTACGCATCGCATAGATCGACCACTTGTCCTCCACCCGTTCCTTGCCCATATACACGATGTGCCCAGGGGCAACCCCTCGCTGCGGCGTAGGCACAGCGGGCGTCGGCTCAGGGCTGGGCTCATGCGCCACGAGGGCCGCCACCGTGGGCTTGCCCGTGGAGATGATGGTGGTCTCACGCGAACGCCACACCCAGGCGATCGCCGCCACAAGCAGGCCGGCCACGCCCCAGAGCAGGAGCCCAAGCCAGTCCACATGCCTGCTACGAGGCAGTGCGATGCGCTCCAGCCGCTGCTGGGCGTACCGGCGATTGTCACGAAAAGTCTGGGCCGTGCTTTTGTTGGCCTTGATCCAGCCCCGAAAGAGGTCGCTGCGGAAGCGGTAGATCTCACCGCCCATGCGATCGAGGATCTCTCGCTGGACCAGCTCCTTCAGACCTTCATCCAGATCTTCAGCAGGCATCTCGGTCTGCAGCTGCCTCAGGTACAGCGCCACATCGGAGGCCGAGCCCAGCTCGCTGGCCCCTCGTCTCTCGGCGAGAACCGACAGCACGATCTGAGCAGTCGGCCCACAGGCTGACCACATCTCGCCGAATGGCGCCACGCCCGAGCTCACCAGCGCCTGGGCGACCTCTTCCGCCTCGGGCCGGCCCGCCCAGCCCAGCGCGATACGACGATCGAAGAGCATCTCACCGAACAGTTGGACCAGATAGGGCTCTCCGCCAGTGAGCCGCTGAACATAACGTATCGAATCATGATCATAGCTCAGGCGCCCTCGGACCGGCAGCGTGAGCAGATCCTCCGTCTCACGCTCCTGGAGAGGCTCAAGCTCAATGCGGTGGCACCCACAAAGGACATCGGGCACGATATACTGACCGGGAGCACTCTCGACGCTCAGGAGAATGGCCAGGCTACTGCCCCGATCCAGCGCCGAGCCCAAGACGCGCAGTGCGCTTTCCCAGGCCTCCTGGTCCTCAAAGGCCGCCCCAGGAATCGTGTCAAAGCAGAGCAAGTGGAGGCGCGGCTCTTGAGCCGAGAAAAGGGCTTGCAGATAGCGCCTGGCCTGGTCGCCATCAATGGGACCGTCGCCCCAATCGGGATCGCCTAGCCCGAAGGCCCGCGCCACGCCGAAGAGCAGCCGCCCAAGGGGATCGTCATGCCGGGGGTCCAGAGCCGTCCACTCGATGCGACGAACAACTCGACGCTGGAAACGAAGCGAGAGTTGATTGAGAAACGAGGTTTTGCCCGCGTACCTGGGGGCATAGAGGACAAACAGGCGCTCGCCAGAGCCCAAGGCTGTGTTAAGACGAGCAAAAGCGCCTTCGCGGCCGTAGTACAAATCCTGACCCGTCAGCGGTCGATCGGTTACATAAGGGTTCCTCAACGATCGATTTCTCCGCTGTGAGATGACACTCCGAGTCGCATCAGCCCGGATAGAGGATCCGGCCGCATCCCTCGCAGACAACGATCGTGTCGCCGCGCTTGACCTCCTGAGCCTTGTACGAGGGCACCGCCACGCGACAAGTCTGGCACGTGTTGTCAATCACCGGCGACAAGACGGCGCCCGACTTGCTTCTGCGAAGCTCGTCGTACAGGGCCAGCTCTGCAGAGCCCAAGGCCTGACGCGCAGCCTGACGCTCAGCCTGGAGAGCCTGCAGGCGCTGATGCAGCTCTCGATAGCGCTCGACGAGGGTTTCATGCTCTCGCGACCAGGCATCCTCCAAAGTCTCTAGCTTCTGGCTGCTTTGTGCAGAAGCCTGCTCAAGATCATCCAACTCGGTCATGGCCTCCAGGGCCTCGTCTTCCAGTTGGGCGAGGCGCCCCCTCAGGTAGTCACGATCCTTGGCCAGGTCCTCCAGTTCGCGAGCTGCGCGGATCCTGCCACTATAGAGTGACTCTTCCACCTGCTCGACCTTCTCCTCCAGCCCTTCGATCTGCAGCTCAGCATCCCGCAGGGTGGACCGCTTCTCGGCAACACGCGCCTCGACCTCATCACGGTCGGCGCGCGCCTCCTCCAACTCGGGCTGCCCAGCCAAGCGCTCCCGCGTAGCGCGGAAAGCCTGGCTCTTCTCATCCCATTCCTGGTCGAGGGCCTGCAGGTGCAATAGAGTCTGAAGAAGAGACATCGTAGGGACCTCTGGCGCCAAACGTGCTAGCGACATACGGACAAGGCGAGATGTCTGTCAGTCGACCGGGACCAGTATATCATAGGGGCATGGGCCAAGCAAGTGGCGCCGGCGCAGATCGTGCACCCTCATTTGACACTCCCTAGGCCATTCGCTATAGTTTGACGCGGGGGGCCTGCGTCGGATGAGCCAGTTTCCGATAGAATCCAGTGTGCGTCATGGGGCTATGGTTGTTTTGATAACCATGGCCACGCTTTTTGT
>JAFGLK010000380.1 GCA_016928125.1 Anaerolineae bacterium | reverse complement strand
TGGGCCAAGTACGTCGAGCTGATCAGCGCGGGCAAGAACGCCGGCGTGTTCGCCACCGGCCTGGCCCAGTTCCTGGCCCGCATCGGCATCCCCACCAGCTTCGGGCTGCCCTACGGGTCGGTGTTCCTGACCCTCATGGCCCTGACGATCATGTACCTGGTCACCCGCTTCATGCGCGTGGCCAGCGCCGAGTTCCTGGGCGAGCAGATCCCCCTGCTGCGCAACGTGCACGTGGGTTCGATCGTCGCCCTGATCTTGTCGGCCATCCTCATCTGGACCGGCTTCTGGGCCCAGATCTGGGTGCTGTTCGGCGCGGCCAACCAGCTCATGGCGTCGCTGGCCCTGCTGATCATCTCGCTCTGGCTGATGTCCAAGGGCAAGCCCTACATCTGGGCTTTCGTGCCTTTTGTGTTCATGTACATCACCACCATGGGCGCGCTGATCAACATCATCGTGCTCTCCTTCGCCGGTGGGCTGACCACCGGCGAGGTCATCGCCGACGTGCTGGGCGTGATCTTGTTTGTGTGTGCCATCGTGCTCGCCTGGGATGGGGTTGCGGCGGTGCTGCGCTCTCGTGCAGCCATGGCCGAGGCCCAGGCCGCCGGGGGCAGATAGAACGCACCACGGTGGGGCCAAGCGCCCTGGCCGGCCCCACCGTCTGGAGGGAAGCAAGGCATGCCTCGGCCCGTGGAGCTGGACGTGATCGCGCCTACACTACAGAGCCTGGGCGTATGCGCGGCGTGTGAGCTGGTTCTCTCGCAGGCCGACCTGGACAGCGGCCCACACGGCCGCGCTGCCGACGAATACCCGGCCGAGTGGCTGGCCGAGCAGCAGCGGCTGATGGAGTGGGTCACCGATTTGGCCGAGGGCTATGGAGAGGCGTTGCGCATCCGCGTGATCGATCCTCGCTCGCCTGAGGGCCTGCTCAAGAGTCTGCGCCATCGGGTGCGTCGCTATCCCACCTGGATTGTGAACGGTGCCGCGCGCATCGTGGGCTGGGACAGGGCGGCGCTCGAGGCCGCGCTGGCGCAGGGCTAGGGGACGTGTTGCAAAGGGGGCTTGCCGTCCTCGGGGCGTGGTGGCGCCGTCTGCAGCGCCTGCCCGGCCTCGCCGGCTTGAGGCGCCTGCTGCACATTTTCGGACAGATGATCTATGGCGCCACCGTGTATGACATGGTGCGCGACCTGAACAAGGAGCGCGGCCAGCGCGAGCGGCTGTTCGTGCTGGCCGTGTTTGGAGACCTGCTGGGCGTGCCGATCTTGCCGCCCTACTATGCGCTGCGACTGCTGCCCTACATAGTGCCCTGCATTCGTGGGTGGCGCTACAGCATGCTGCGCGAACGCGACCTCACCGATCTCCTGGACGGGGACATCGGCTAGGACGGTCGCACCTGGTCGCGTGTCATGCGGAAGGCCGTGTTCGGCCTCCAGCATCCCGATCATGGCCAGGCGAGACCCTTCGGGAGTACCCTCAGGGTGACATATCGTCTGGCCGAGGTTGTGATATTGCACTAGATTCAAGGAGATACAAATGCCAGACCAAGAGAAACGGAAAATCAGCTTCTGGGAGTCGGCCAAGAGCGTCCTGTACGGCATGGCCGGGCACGACATGGCGCGCTTTGCCCTCAAGACGCGCGGCAGTATGGAGCATCTCTTCATCCTGATCACCATGGGAGACCTGCTGGGCATTCCCATCCTGCCACCCTACTATTCGCTGCGGCTCCTACCCTATGTGGTGCCCCAGATCAGCACCTGGAAGCGGCGTATGCTTCGCGAGCGCGACCTGACCGACGCGCTGGCCTGATCGAGACATCCAAAAGAGGAGGGCCTATCGTGTCTCTCAGAAGCGCCTTTGAGGAGAATCCTGACCGTCGTTATGTCATGTTCGGCGGCAAGGGCGGCCTGGGCAAGACCACCTTCTCCGCCGCCTCGGCCTACTGGTTGGCCAAGCAGGGCTACAAGGTGCTGGTTTTCTCAGTCGACCCGCAGGCATCCCTCTCGGACATCTTTCAGCGCGATATCTTTGGCCAGGGCCCGGTTCAGATCATGCCCAATCTGTTTGCCCAAGAGATCGACGCCGACCGGCGGATCCGGGATTACCAGGACGAGATCCGCGCCAAGATCCGCGACATGTACGGCATGACCGAGGTGCCGGAGGAGATCGAGAACTACATCCAGGCGGCCGCCGCCGAGCCGGCCATGGAGGAGAGCGCCATCTTTGACGCCGTGGTCGACATCGTCGTCAGTGCCGACTATGACTACTACATCTATGACCTGGTGCCGCTGGGCCACGCCCTGTATTACCTCAGCATGGCCAGCGTCTATGACCAATGGATCGACAAGATCACCGCACTTCGCGCCGAGATGGAGGAATACGCCCAGGTGGCCGCGGTGATGCGCCGCAACAAGGAGAGCGAGGAGGACGCCATCCTGCGTGAGCTCCAGTACATCAAAGGCCGCATCAACAAGTCCTCCGGCATTCTCACCGACCGCCAGCGCACCGCCTTCTTCTTCGTGGTGATCCCGGAGCAGATGGCCATCCTGGACACGAGAAAGGCGGCCGAGCTGTTCGCCAAGTATCGCGTGCCCCTCTCGGGGTACGTGGTCAACCGGGTGATCCCGCCCGAGCTGGCCCAGCAAGGGATCCCTGATTACCTGCGCCATCGCCTCGAGATGCAGGCCGTTCACCTGGAGACGATCCGGCGCGAGCTGGGCGACCAGGTGCTGGCGCATGTGCCCGAATTCGAGCGCGACATCACCGGCCTGGAGATGATCGAGCGCATGGCCGACACGATGTTCGGAGGATGACCATGATTGACAAGAGCGCAGCCCAGTTCCTGGCCGAGCATCCCGGCCTGAAGTACGTCTTCTTTGGCGGCAAGGGCGGCGTCGGCAAGACCGTGATGGCCGGCGCGGCCGCCCTGTGGCTCGCTCAAGCCGGCAAGAGGACCCTGTTGGCCTCGACCAACCCGGTGCACAGCCTCACCAGCCTGCTGGATCAGGATGTGTTTGGGCGCCACACGCCCGTGGAGGGCGTACCCAACCTGCTCGCCTATGAGATCGACACCCGCGAGACCATCGAGAAATCCAAGCGCGAGATCAAGGAAAAGATCGAGTGGTTCCTGCGCTTTGCCGATATCAAGACCAAGGCCGACGAGTTCGTCGAATCGGCCACCATGAACCCGGCCTTTGAAGAGTCGGCCATGTTCGAGAACATGATCGACCTGATGTTCCAGGACCGATACGAAGCGTACGTGTTCGACACGGCCCCCACCGCCAATGCCCGCCGCCTGCTGGGTATGTCGGATGTCTACTCCATGTGGGTCAACAAGATGATGCAGAGCCGCGAGGAGGCCACCAGCCTGCGCGAGCTGTTATCATACTCCAAACGCAAGAAGGAAAAGGACCCGCTGATGGAGTATCTGGTGAGCCTGCGCGAGCGGATGGGCCGCGCCAAAGAGTTGCTCACCGATCCCGAGCTCACGGCGTTCTTTTTCGTCACCCTGCCCGAGGCGCTGCCGATCGCCGTGATCCGGCGCTTTATCCACTGGTTCGACGAGTTCGGCATCCCTGTGGGCGGCGTGACGGTTAACATGCTGATCGACAAGGCCGCCATCGACGAGGGCGCCCCCGAGTTCGTCAAGAACCGGGTGGCGATGCAGGATGCTTACATGGAAGAGATCTGGCGTACCTTTCCCGATGTGCGTGCCGTGGTGCCGCTCTTTGACACCGAGGTGCGCGGCGTCGA
>JAFGLK010000379.1 GCA_016928125.1 Anaerolineae bacterium | reverse complement strand
GCGCCCGAGCTTCCGTCCGGGTTGATTCGCCCGATGCCGGTGTTCGGCCAACTGGCCGCCGACAGGGTCCCGTCCGCTTGCACCTCGATGGGCGCGCCGTGGCACTGCTGACAACCCAACACTGCGGCCGCCACGCCCTCCACGCGCTCCCCCAGGATGTTGTCTAGAGAATCCAGAATATCCCCGGCCTGTGCGTGGCGGCTCGCCAGGAACTCTTCCGATTCGCGGATGTGGCATTCGCCGCAATCTAGCGGCGTCACCAGAACGCTGATGGTGTACCCGTTGTGATCCATTGCGTCTGGATCACCCGCCTCGGCGTGGTGACACTCGTAGCAGCCGACCTGCTCCTGGGCGTGGGCGCTCCGCTGCCACTCGCTGATCTGCGAAAGCATGAACTCGTTCTCGGTGTGACAGGCGATGCACTCTGCTGAGGATTCGGACAACTGGGCCACTCCATGCGGGCTCGGCACAGGGCGCCTGTCCCAGGCAAAGCCCCATTTCCACCAGGCCACACAGAATAAGATGCCGAGGCTCAGCACGAGGTTGGCGTAAGCGGCCCCCAGAAAGAGGCGCTGAACACGCCTCCTCTGCGTCCCGGTTGTGTGAGGGCCGGCCCTCAACAGGCCCACGCGCGGCACTCGCTGCAGCACTTCGTCGCCGTGAGGTGCACTCTTGAGCGCCTCGGTCAGGTCCTGGCCAGCCCGATGTTGTCCCGCATGGACGCCTCTTCGCCATAGGCGGCTCTCCGTGACGTCGTACAGAATGCCGTTCACCGCGAAGATGGCCCTGGCCCCATCCTCGCCCGAGCTGGCGGCAAGAGTCTCCGGGGTCCTGTTTCCCGATGTAGGCCCTGACGTCTGGCCCTCAGGGGTCGCGCGCATGCGCCGGCTGAGAATCGCCGTCGCAACAAAGGCCAGCAGCACCATAATTCCAAAGAGAGCCAATTTGATGATGAATACCGCGCCAAAGCTCCCTTGGAAAACGGAGCCTGTCTCCAGATGGCGCAGCACGGCCAGACCGGTGCCCGTTGCGGCCATCGTCGCGATGCCGATCCAGCCGAGGATGGCCTGGGTCTTGGGGATGCCGGTCATGATCTGCTGAGGTCTGACCACGATGTGGATGTAAAAGATGGTGCCGAACCAGATCACGGCCACCGTAAGATGGACATAACCGAGGATCAGCCGGAGGGTCTTTGCCAGATTGGACGGGGTATAGGGCTTGATCCCCTCCGCGATGGGCCACTGATAGCCGCCCTGTGCAAAAGCCGCGCCCGTGGCATCCAGCTCGCCGCCTCCCTCGGGGCGCACGTGACAGGTACCACACGGCTGCCCGGTCTGGCGCGCATAGTCGACCGTGGCGACCGACGCGAACCGAAAGAGGCTGCCCAGGATGTACACCAAGATGAGGGAGGCGGCGGAGAAGACAACGGCCCTAGAGCGCACTTTCACCGTGACATTTCCCCCAGCACGCCCCTATGCGGGCGAGTACTAGATCCACTCGACTTCAGGCGCGTGCAAGGCAGGTGCGCGAGATTCGAGCTCATTGCACCTACATCGCCTGCCCTTGGTCACATTGTATCACGTCAAGTTGCCGAGTCAATGGGATTTCGACCCCGCATGTCGGCGTCCACTTATGCCTCGCTATGCTGATCACTCTTTCAGGGGCGAGCGCTCTATCTGCCAAGCATTTGGCTTGGCCTTGCCTGTCTTGCACGCCCTCATTGGATCGTGTATCCTATGTACGAACAATCTGCCTTCCGTCGGGTGCTCACTGGGCAATGCTGTCGCCAATGTAAGGTCACGCAACTGAGCGCATCAAGGGGGGCCCTTCATGACGAGCGCAACGCTGGTCGCCGAGCGACCGCCCTCTCCCTTTGCCGTTTTTCGTCGTCGCGACTTTCGCTTGATGTGGATCGGCCAACTGGTGGAGACCTCCGGCAGCGCCCTGACCGCGCTGGCCGCCTCGATCTTTGTCTATCGCCTCACCGGCTCGGCCCTCAGCGTCGGCCTGATGCTGATGGCCACCGCTGTGCCCAGCGTCGTGCTGGGGCTGATCGCGGGCGTGGTGGTGGATCGCTACGACCGGCGCACGATCATGGTGCTGGCCGAGGTCGCCCGCGCCGTTCTGATCCTGCTGATTCCCGTGTTGGTGCCGATGAGCATCGCCTGGCTCTATGTGTTGGTGATGCTCTCCGCGGCCGTGGGTCAGTTCTTCGATCCGGCTCACGAGAGCGTGCTCCCCGAGGTGGCCAGTGAGGAGGAGCTGGCGGCGGCCAACTCGCTCATGGCTATCTCCTCCTTCGGCTCCACCGCCATCGGCTTTGCCCTATCCGGGTTCATCGCCTCGCAGGCCGACATCATGTGGGCCTTTTATGTGAACGGGGGCACCTTTCTCTTTGCCGGGGTCTGCATCCTGCTGCTGCGGGTCAAGGTCGCCGCGCCGGCCGAGGAGGACGAGGGCAGCGTGAGCGCCATCGTGCGCAACCTGGGCGTGGGCATGCGCTATCTGCTGGCCACGCCCATCCTGCGCGCACTGCTCGTCACGGGCGTGCCCGCCATGGTGTCGTTTGGCCTCACCAATGCTCTCCTGCTCCCCTTTGCCCTCCAGGCGCTGAGGGCCACCGAGTTCGAGTATGGCCTCCAGGAGGCGCTGACCTCGGTGGGCTTTGTGGCCGGCAGCCTGGTGATGGCCGGCGCCTTTGATCGTATGCGCGAAGGCCCCTGGATCGCGCTCTCTTTTGTCGGCATGGGGCTGCTGGGATCGCTGTATGCCCTGGCCCGCTCGGTGCCCATCGG
>JAFGLK010000378.1 GCA_016928125.1 Anaerolineae bacterium | reverse complement strand
GGCGCGATGACCCATCGCGCCTACAGGTGTCGCCGATCACGGCCCCCGGTGCGGGATCGGCGATCTCGCCTACAGCAGAGCGGATCACGGCCTGCGGGCGGGGCAGGCTCGTGGGCCTGAGCACCAGGCCCCGACCCTGGGCGGCCACCGCGCTGCGCACCAGCCCTCGCGCGCGCAACGCGGCCAGATGATCGTCCAGGGTGCGCAACGCCACGCTGCGCCAGGCGGCCAGTTGTCGGCGGGTGACGGCCTGCGTCGAGCGGCCGTCGTGCCCCAGGGCCAGGGCGACCACCAGCTCGTAGGTCAGGCGCAGGTGATCGGGCAGCTTCAGGGCGCTGGCCCAGCCCCAGGGGAGCAGGATGTAGCGCTCGGGCGGTTGGGCCAGCGGCGGAGTGGTCAGGGGGTTCTCCACGGGAGCCTCCTGTGGGCTGTGGTGTGATTAGAACGTTTGTTCTACTACTGCAGCATACCACATCCCCGCAGGCGCTGTCAAGAGTGCGACGCGCCGCGAGAGGGTCCTTCGTTCACAATTGTGAACGATTCCCGGAGCGCCGAGCTCCCGCTCGGCCTGCCCGCAGGAGGAGTCTCGCGCCAAGGCGCCAAGGCCGCCAAGGGTGAGAGACCGGCGCGGCCTGCGCGACAACACTCGCGCCGATGGCTCCCCGCAGTGCTTCCGCCACTTTGCCGAGCTCCCGCTCGGCCTGCCCGCGGGAGGAGTCTCACGCCAAGGCGCCAAGGCCGCCAAGGGTGAGAGGCCGGCGCGACCTGCACGACAACACTCGCGCCGATGGCTCCCCGCAGTGCTTCCGCCACTTTGCCGAGCTCCCGCTCGGCCTGCTCGCGGGAGGAGTCTCGCGCCAAGGCGCCAAGGCCGCCAAGGAGGGCTGGCTCGTGTGGGCTGCGCGCACTCTTGCGTCGCCTATGCTCGTCTGCGTCTGGAAGCCCCATTCATGGGGCGTGGCCCCTTGGCCGGGGCGATTCATCGCCCGGCGCTGCATGCGCTCCTTGTGCCAAGCGGGAGCTGGGCGCTCCATGCGCGCCTCATGCCAAGCTGGAGCTTGGCGCTCCATCGTAGGGCGCTAGGTCCAAGGCTTCGCCTCCGACAGGCGCTGCTTCGCGGCCACCCGCCTGACCCAAAACAGGGCCAGAAACATGACCACGGTGTAGACGCTCATACGCAATGGGATCATGACATCCATGCCCTGGGTGGTGGTGGTGTGCAACAGATTCAACACCGAGTTGGAGAGCATGTGCGCGATCCAGGGCGCCCACAGGTTGCCGGTCTTGAGGAAGAGGTAGCCATAGACGAGCCCGATCAGGAGCTGGGGCACCGAGTTGGAGATGATCGTCATGATCATCTGGCCCCCCGTCTCGATCTGGCCCAACTGATAGTACTTGAGCACCCAGGGGAGATGCCAGATGGCAAAGATGAGCGCCTGGAACCAGTTGGCCCGCCAGAAGCTGAACCGGATGCGGGCCAGGCGCCCCATCGCCCCGCGGAAGAGCCCTTCCTCCATGAAGGAGTTGATGACGTTGCCCAGGAGCAGCCACAGGGCAAAGAGCACGCCGCCCGTGACGCCCATCTTCGAGTCGATGGCGCCCACCCGCAAGGTGGGCTGGGCGCCCTGGGCCGCGGCCAGTGCGAACTCGACGCCGTAGCCCACCACAAAGGCGCCCAGCGTGCTGAGGGCGCCCACCAACAGGCCGGGGCCCAGCCCCGTTGTGTGCAGCCCAATGTCCCGCGGCTTGCGCCCGGCGAGCCAGATCCACACAAGAACCAACGCAAAGCCAAGCGATTTGCTGATGATGAGTTCGCCCAGCCGTTCATCCCCTCGAATCACAAAGGTGTCGATCCATTTGAAGACCAGGGCGATCAGGAACAGGATCGCGCCCATCAGCAGGGGCCTGGCCAGCGAGAGCCTTTGCACGGGCCTGCTCGCGGCGGAATCAGCGGCCGACGGTCGTACTGCGTGGCTCATGATGTCCTCCTCTCGGGCGCGACGCTCGCCTACTCATGCCAAGCTGGAGCTTGGCGCTCCATGCGCTCCTTGTGCCAAGCTGGAGCTTGGCGCTCCATGCGCTCCTTGTGCCAAGCTGGAGCTTGGCGCTGCATGCGCTCCTTGTGCCAAGCGGGAGCTGGGCGCGCCATGCGGGTCCTCGGTGCTCTGCCCCGCGACACTACGCGGCCACCAAGGCAAAGAAGTCCACGATGTGCCCATCGGGATCCCGGAACCAGACGGAACGCGCGCCCCAGGGGTGCGTCTGCGGCGGCTTGACGAACGCGCCCCCCAAAACCTTCAGCCGCTCGTACTCGGCGTCCACGTCGGCGACCTCAAAGCCGAGGGTGACGCTGCCCTGACCCGCCCCGGCCATGGAGCCGGGCGCCATCTCCTCCATGCCGGCGACCGAAAAGATCGCGAGATGGGCGCCCTGCGTCTGCAGCGCCGCGTGGGTGTCGTCGCCCTCCGCCGGGACGCCCAGCACCTCGGTGTAGAACGCGACCAGACGCGGAACATCCTGGGTGATCAAACAGATGCCGTCAAAGCGCATGTTCGCCTCCTCAGATCGCCGTCAATCGGAAGGGGAATCCGTCCGCAGGCGTTTGGTTTCGACGCGCAAGGCCAGCAAGCGCTGGACATCGCGGATGTCGTCCGCCGTCGCCACGGGGATGAACAGCCAGCGCCCCTCAGGATAGGGGTGGGCCCGCGCGATGGCCTCCTGGGCGCCCTGGCCAAGGCCCATGGCCTGGGCCCGCTCGACCGCCTCCGGCCCGAGGTTGATCTGGACGGTGACGCCCCCCTCGGTGGGGTAGAGCGAAGCCAGGAACTGGCGCCGCAGGCGGAATCGTCGCGCCCAGCCGTAACGCTGGCCGTACAGGAAGCGGAAATCCTCCTCGCGGCGTAGGTCTCACGGATGAACCTTAGCAGAATGTCCCAGATGGCCGCGCCCGCGCCCATGGTCTCGCGCAGCTCGTCGTCGGTCGGCTCGTGTTGCTTGTCGGTGAAGGCGCTGACGCTCACGTTGGCCTCCTGAGCAGCACCTGCTGAGCACATTGTGTCCGATCGGGGACAAAAGGCAAGCGGCAGGCCGGCAGGCCGTGCCGGTAGGCTGGGAGGGGGAGGCGGGGCAATGGGGAGACCCGGCGAGTCGAAACGCGGTAGGGCGCCCCTGGTCCCCGATTGCACCTTGGCCTCGCCTCGCGTTTGTGCTATGATCCAGGAAGGGTACTGGGCGGCTATGGGCCGGGTTCCGAAGGTCAGCCAAGGACAAACGCCGATGGAGAAGATCACCGAGAAACGGATCATGGACGCGTTGTCGGGCCTTGAGCCAGGCCGCTGGGCCGAGGTTCTGGATTTCATCGGCTATCTGAAGGAGAAACAGCGTCGGGAACGGGCCATGCCTGGGACGCGCGCGTTGACCGCCCGTGAGTTGCTGAGCTCGGCCATCGTGGGCCTTTGGGCCGATCGCGATGACATGGGCGACAGCCCCGGGTATGCTCGCCGCCTGCGCTGCGATGCGGAACATCGCCGGAGAGTGGCCGAATGATCCTGGTGGATACGGATGTGATGATCGACGTCATCCGTCGCCATGGGCCGGCCATAGAGTGGCTCCACTCGCTGGGTACCGAAGTGATCGGCATCCCCGGCCTGGTGGGGATGGAACTCTTGCAGGGGTGTCGGAATCGGGACGAGCAGAGGCAACTGCAACGTTTTCTGCGGCCCTACCAGAGATACTGGCCCACTTTGGAGGATTGCGCTCGGGCTTTCGACGATTTCGCGGCGTATCCCCTGGGCCACGACCTGGGTATTCTCGATGCGCTGATCGCCGAGACAGCGGTCGGGCTGAGCACCCCACTGGCCACCTTCAACGCAAGGCACTATGGGGTTATCCCCAGCGCACAGACCCTACAGCCCTACGACCGGGGCGCGTGAGACGATAGCGCCCGTAGCTGTATCCCCGTGCGCCACGCCGCCCTCGGCGATCACGATCTCATAGCCAGCGAAGACGCGCAGCAGCGCCTCGAGGAAGCGCAGGTCCGTGTGCACGGCGCGGGGCACCCCGCCCACGGGCAACCAGCGCGCATAGGTGACCACGTTGGGCTTCAAGAGAAGACGCTTGCGCTGCGGCTCGTAGCCCAGCAGGCGCAGCCCCTCTCTGATCTGAGCCTCGGCCGAGCCATAGGTCGCCTTGAGGATAGCTGCAACCGGTACTTCGCGAGGTGTGTCGATTGTCATCGCGCCCTCCCTTCGCCTATGCGAGCCCACACGCATGCTGCGAGGCGCCCTCGCCCTCGGCAGAAGGGCGAGAAGCGTCGATATGGCTCGCGCGCACGGGTGGCGGGGATGCGGCGATGAACCCAAGACGCTGGCGGCAGCGGGGAAGCTGAGATGTGGGGTATGCCCGTGCTGCGCTGATTGATGATACGTCCTGCAAAGCGACGTTGTCAAGCGTTTGCGTTTCTTCGCGTCGGTCCCACGAGCGCCGGGGCGGACTTGGGCCGAGGCCCACATCGCGCGCCGACATCGAGGTCGGCACACGCAGGCAAGCTGCGGCGCTGTCGAGCTACGGCGGCGAGCCGCGGGCGGGCCGGCCCTCGAACGGCCCATACTCCGCCGGCAGCGGGATGCCGAACCGCGCGCAGAGCGCCTTCACGTCGCGATAGTCGTCCTCGTCCAGCGGATAGCCGGAGTGGAAGGCCACCATCCACTCGGGCGGGATGCAGCGCACCGGCTGGCCGCCGATCTGGCCGTGGCCGGTGAGCGACGCCGCGGGATAGGGCACGCCGTGGACCAGCTTGCCCGCCGCGTCAAAGGTGTACGAGTGGACGTCGATCTCGTGGCCGCGATCGTCGCCCAGGACGAAATTGCACTCCCAGGAATCGTCCCGGGGCGCCTCGCGATAGCCCCGCGCCGCCAGCAACGCCCGCATGCGCGGCACATCCCGGTGCTCCACGGCGATGTCCAGGTCGGCGTGGGGGCGGGTCTGCTCGCCCAGCAGCGCGTCCACGCCCCAGCCGCCGTCGATGACCAGCCCGATGCCGTTCTCGGCGAAGAGGTGGACGATGTCGAGGACGTCGGCGGCGGACATGATAGGGGCGGGGCGTGGTATCGGGTCGCTTGTGTGTTCCTGCACTGTAGACCTGCTCTACGATGTCTCAAGCCATGCCGTCAGGCGCTACTTGGCAGAAGCGTT
>JAFGLK010000377.1 GCA_016928125.1 Anaerolineae bacterium | reverse complement strand
GAACACACCCGAGGCTACGATCGTGCCAGTCATGCTCCCTAGACCACCAAACACAATGATGATCATTGGATCAAAGCCTCTGACAAAGTTAAAGCTGCTGGGATGGAGAAAGCCAAAGAGATGAGCATACAGCCCGCCGGCCACGCCGGCAAAAAAGCCGCCGAAAGCAAAAGCGAGCGCCTTGAGCTGGGCCACATCGATGCCCATCGTGCGCGCCGCGATTTCATCCTCCCGCACCGACATGATGGCGCGCCCATGGCTGGAGTAGATCAAGTTGCGCATGATGATGACACAGACCACCAGGGCGCCAAAGACCCAGGCCCAATTGCTCCAACGGGGAATGGCCACCATGCCGCGCGCGCCTTTCATGATCGGGACCACCAGGTCCGAGTTCTGCAGCGCTGTGTACACCATGATCGCGAATCCTAGCGTGGCGATGCCGAAATAGTCTGAGCCGAGGCGCAGCAGCGGCAGACCCACCAGATAGGCAACGAGGGCGGCCATGGTGCCCCCGTTGATGAGGGCGATCACAAAGATAGCGCCCTGGGCCACCGATTGAGGCAATCGAAGCACCGTGTTTTCGACGACCAACAAGACCACCTTTTGCAGAAGCCAGGTGGCCCCAGCCCCGATAGCGACCACGATGGCTGCAAGGACCAACGCGACCAGTGTCGTGATCACCCCGGCCTCATAGGGCCGGAGGATGCCCTGCAACGCGCTCTTGAGGCGTTCACGTAGGGAGCCTATGCGCAGCGCCCTGACCGCAAGCAGAGCGACCAGAATGCCCAGCTGCCCCGCGATGATCCAGGAGAGCGACAGGGCTTGGCCACCGCTCCATTTGGTCAGGAAATCCTTGGTGATCAGGGCCGAGCCATACGCGCCAATGGCATAGAAACCGATATGCCCGAGCGAGAACTGGCCGTTGAACCCATAGATCAAGTTCAGACCGAGAGCCGAAATGGCGGTGAAAGCGGCGATCTGGATCACTTGATACCAATACTGGGTGATCAACTCATGACTACTCGCATAGCTCACTGCGAAGTAGATCGCCAAGGCGACCAGCAGGGTGGGTATCCAGGACGGCAGGGCGAGCTTTCGCTTCATGTGGACGCCTCCTAGACCTTCTCGATCTCGGCTTCGCCAAAGATGCCCGTGGGTTTGATGAGAAAGACGAGGATCAAGACCAGGAAAGCAAAGAGGTCACGCAGGCGTGAGCCCATCGGGACAAAGCTCACGACCAGAACGTCGATCGTGCCCATCAGCAGAGAGCCCACAAAGGCGCCGAGGACGTTGCCGATGCCGCCCAGCACAGCCGCCACGAAGGCCTTGAGGCCGGGCATCACGCCCATAAAGGTCCAGATCTGTGGAAAAGCGATCGCATACAACATGCCGCCAGCGCCAGCCAGGGCCGCGCCCAGGGCAAAGGTGAGCGAGATGATGCCATTGACATTGATACCCATCAAACGCGAGGCGGGCTTGTCGGCGGCTGTGGCGCGCATCGCTTTGCCCATTTTGGTTTGGTGGATGATGTATTGCAGAGCCAACAAGAGAACGATCGTGATGACGGTGATAATGACGGTGATGTTCGTGATCAGCAGGCCCCCCAGGTTCCAGACGACCACCTCGAAAGGGCGCTTGTAGGTGATGAAATCCGCGCTGAACACGAACTTGAGCGCGGTAAAGTATTCGAGGAAAAAGGAAACGCCGATGGCCGTGATCAGCGCCGCGATACGTGGGGCCTCGCGCAGCGGCTTGTAGGCCACTCGCTCGATGACGACATTCAACACCATACACACAACCATGGAAAAGACGATAGCCGGGATGAAGCCCCAGTCATACTCTGTGATCGCATAAAAGCTGGCAAAGGCACCCACCATGAAGACATCGCCATGAGCAAAATTGATCAAACGGACAATGCCATATACCAGGGTGTAGCCCAGGGCGATCAAGGCATAGACAAAGCCCAGCTTCAGGCCATCGATCACGGCCTGTCCAAAATAGACGGGCCCGTTCAGACGCACGAGAGAGATTACACCCCATACGATGCCCACACCAAGCGCGGCATACACAAGCCATGCAATGATACGCAGCGGGAGCTTGGCCAGGGAGTTTCTCATCCAGCCTCCTGCACCGGTCAGTCGAAAGAGATCTGCCCGCGGTTCAGGTTCCAACGGGCGCCTACCTATGAGCAGAGTCTAGACTCAAGGCAAGGCGGGATCCACGCGTTTCTGTGGGCAGCGGACCGATCTCACCTTGACTTGAGTCTAGGGGGGAGGACGCTAACGCCCTCCCCCAGAGTAGCCTAAGGCGCGACGAACTTGTAGAAGGTGGGCTTGCCACCCTCGATCTTGACGATGGCCGCCTTCTTGACCGGGTTGTGCTTCTCATCATACGTGATGTCGCCAGACACACCCTCGTACTGGATGGCCGCCATCACGTCCTTCACCAACGTGGGGTCATCTACCCCTGCCTCAGCGATGGACTGCAGCAAGATGCCAGCCGCGTCATAGGCCAGCGTGGCCAACGCATCGGGCACCATGCCATACTTGGCCTCGTAGGCGCTCACAAAGTTCTGCACCAACGGCCGTGGATCGGCGGGCGAGTAGTGGTTCGAGTGATACCCACCCTCGAACAGATCGAACTGCAGCTCCGGAGAATCCCATCCGTCGCCACCCAGTAGCGTGGCGTCGATGCCCTTCTCCTTCACCTGCGCCGCGATCAGGTTGTTCTTGGCATAGTAGTCCGGCAGGAACAACACGTCTACGTCCGCCGCGGCTACCTTGCCCAGCACCGCCGAAAAGTCCGTGTCATCCTTGGTGTACGCCTCGTACACCGGCACCGTCCCGCCCATGCTCTCGAACGAGGCCTTGAAGTACTCGGCCAAGCCCTTCACATAGTCGTTGCCCACGTCGTACAGCACCGCCGCTTTGCTGGCCCCTAGCTCCTGCGCCAGCGCAGCCACCACTTCCCCTTGGAACGGATCCAGGAAGCACGCCCGGAAGACGTATTCCTTCGTGCTCCCATCCTCATTCACCGTCACCACTGGGTTGGTTGACGTCGGCGAGATCTGCAACACCTGGTTCGCTTCCGCAATCTCTGAGATCGGAATCGAAGCGCTCGAGCAGACCTCTCCCACGATGTACTTGACCTCGTCCTCAAAGATCACCTTGTTCGCCGCGTTGGCCGCCTCCTGGGCATCGCACTTGCTGTCAGCCAGCACCACCTCGATGTCCCAGCCAGCCGCCTCCGCCTCGTCGAAGGCCATCATGGCGCCGTCGCGGGTCGACTCGCCAAAGGTCTTCACGTCGCCGCTGAGGGGCACCACGATCGCCAGCTTCACCGGAAAGCCCGGCGCAGGCGGCACCGCCGGTCCTGCTCCACCCGCAGCGATCGGTGAGGCCATTGCCCCACCCGAGATCCACTTGGCATAGATCTCGTCATAGGTGCCGTCGGCCTGAATCCTCTTGAGGCCCTCGTTGAAGGCCTGAAGGAGATCGCCCATCTGGCCCTTGACGACCAACAGACCATACTGCTCATCGGTGAAAGCCTCACCTACGATCTTGAGCTTGCCTTTGAACTGATCGGAGGCCAAGGCATAGTCGGCCGCAATGGGCGTATCCACCACCACGGCGTCGATGTTGCCACCTATGAGGTCCATGAAGGCCAGGTCGATCGTGTCATATTCCTTGAGCGTAGCCCCCGAGATCTCCTGGACTGCAAAGGCGCCCGTCGTGCCGATCTGGGCCCCGACGGTCTTGCCGCTGAGATCCTCGTGACTCGCGATCGCTGCCTCGTCCATCCGGACGACCACTGCCTGCCCGGCATTGATGTACGGGTCGGAAAAGTCGTACTTTTCCTTGCGGTCATCCCTGATGGTCACCGCTGACAGAATGGCGTCATAGTCGCCGCTCTCGAGCCCGGCAAAGATGCCGTCCCAAGCGGTGTTCTTGTACTCGATCTCCAGGCCCATCACATCCGCGATGGCATTCATCATGTCGATGTCAAAGCCAACGATGTTCTTGTTCTCGTCCACGAACTCCATGGGCGGGAAGGCCGCATCCGTGGCGATGACGATCTTGCCGGCCGGCGCTTGAGTCGGCGCAGGCGCTGCGGTCGCTTGTGCGGGAGCCGCGGCTGGGGCTGGCACTGGCGTCGGGGTGGGCGTAACACACCCGCTGACCACCAGAAGCAGCGCCAATGTGGCGGCGATGATCATACCCAATCTGGGCTTCATGATCTGCTTCTCCTTCTTCTGTTCATTTTGAGTGTCTTGATGCTAGAATGGTCGCTTGCGCGACGTGCGGGGCGCGCCATCCCCCTACCCCCTTGCAGCTCGACTGTGGGAGTTGGCGCCATCACAGCGTCATGGCCTTATTCGGGCGCTAGGTCTCCTTTCTTGCCTCAGCAATCCGATCGGCGAACACGCCATATTGGCTCATTCTACCACAACTCAGAGTGCGCGGAAAACCCCAATCCAAGGCGCGCTCGCCCCGTCTTGCTTCGGTCGGATTATCATTTGGGTTGACACGCGCCCAACCCGGCGAGCTCGTCCCGGTCTGCACGTGAGCGCTATTATACTCATTTTAGCCCAAAAATACTTGTGACAAAAAGCACAATTCGAACCGCGTGTAGCCCGTGCAAACTGTGGCCCTGCGCGTGGCCCTCCCAACCTTTTGTGTTCATATGAAGTGTGGTATAATCTTGCGAGATCCGGGGATCTCGCGAGATCTCCGGATCTCGCAAGATTGCCGAGAGCGCTGTGGGTAGTTGCGCGGATCGCGTTGCCATCCGGGCAGGTCCGACTTTGAAGCTCCGCTGCCGGCATGATGGCATGATCATGCCCAGACCTACACAGCCGGCTCTAAGATCGGCTTGGTGGCATGCAGAGGAAGGTACCTTGGTGATAAGACCGCTCAGATCTCTGCTCGGTTTATTCTCTCGAGATATTGGCATCGATCTTGGCACGGCGACCACCCTGGTCTCCGTTCACGGACAGGGCATCGTCATCCACGAGCCGTCTTTCGTGGCCATCGACAAGCTCACCAAGAAGACGCTCGCGATCGGTGCTGAAGCCAAGGAGATGGTCGGGCGCACGCCGGCCAACATCGTAGCCATACGTCCGCTACGCGACGGCGTGATCTCGGACTTTGACATCACCGAGAAGATGCTCCACTACTTTATTCACCGAGTGCACGAGCGGCGCTGGTTTCTGAGCCCCAGCCCCCGCGTGGTCATCGGGATTCCCAGCGGGGTTACCGAGGTGGAAAAGCGCGCTGTGCACGATGCTACCATAAGCGCCGGCGCCCGGGAAGCCTATCTCGTGGAGGAACCGATCGCCGCGGCCATCGGCGCGGGACTGCCCGTCAACGAGTCGGTGGGCAGCATGATCGTCGATATCGGCGGAGGCACCACCGAGGTGGCCGTGATCTCTTTGGGCGGGATTGTGGCCAGCCGCTCCATTCGCGTGGCTGGCGACGAGATGGATGAAGAGATCATCCGCTACGCGCGCCAAAAGTACAATCTCCTCATCGGCGAACGAATGGCAGAACGAACCAAGATCGCCATCGGCTCTGCCTATCCGCTGGCCGAGGAACAGACCATCACCATTCGAGGTCGCAATCTCATCACCGGACTGCCGGACGCCGTGGAGGTCAGCAGCGTCGAGATTCGCGAGGCGTTATCTGGCCCGGTCTCGATCATCGTTGAGGCGGTCAAAGCTGCGCTGGACGAAACCCCTCCTGAGCTCATCGCCGACCTTATGGAACAGGGGCTTGTGTTGGCCGGCGGGGGCTCGCTCCTGCAGAGCCTGCCTGAGCGGCTCTCAGACGAGACGCGTATGCAGGTCTACCGGGCCGAGGACCCCATCACCTGCGTGGTGCGGGGAGCTGGCCGTATTGTCGAAGATCTAGACCGCTATTATAAAGTGTTGGCCAGCACCCAGCGTGGCGCCCTGGCGCACGCGCGCTGAGCTCTGGCAGGAACGGTCCATGCGCACCGCCCAGGTAACCCGTCGAGAAGGCACGCGCTATGGCCCCACTTAGGACGCTCAACAAGTGAGCCCCTCACGCCAGCAGGCCATCGTGATCATCCTCGTTTTGGCGCTCATCCTGAGCTGGCTGATCTTGGAGGGGACGGGGGGTCCCAACCCCATTCGGGATGGTTTCTCCCATGTCCTCTCTCCCATCCAGTACACATTGGGCCGAGTCGCCCGCCCCCTGATCCAGTTGCTGGGACATGTGCACCAGTTGGGTCGATTGCAGAGGGAGAACGAAGCCTTGCGCCGCGAGAACGCCTCGCTCAAGGCTGAGATCATCTCGCTGCAGGAGGCCGCCATAGAGAACGAAACACTGCGCGAGCAACTGCGCTTCAGAAGCGCTGTTCCTGAGTACAGTCTGTTGTCAGCCGAGGTGATCGGCCGCGATCCGAACAACCTCCTTCGCCATCTCGCGATCGATCGTGGCGCAGCGGATGGCGTTGAACGTGGCATGCCCGTGCTCACGGATTCTGGGCTGGTCGGACGCATCAGTCAGGTGAGCGCAAGCTCCGCTCAAGTGTTGTTGATCACCGATTCATCCAGCTCGGTGAGTGCCTTGGTTCAGCGATCTCGCGCCAGCGGCGTCGTGCAGGGATATATCGGCCAAGAGCTCATCATGCGCTACATCCCCCAAGGCGAGACGGTTGAACCGGGGGACATCGTGCTGTCCTCGGGCCTGGGCGGCAATTTCCCCAAGCGACTGGTCATTGGCCAGGTCGAAAGCGTTGAGAACCGGGATGCAGCCCTATTCCAAGAGGCCCGGCTCGTCCCGGCGGTGAACCTACAGGAATTGGAGACCGTGATGGTGTTGCTCAACTTTGTGCCTTCCGAAGCAGATTCCGGTGCCGCGCAAGGACAGAATGTCCCGCGGTAGCGTTCTTCCGTGCCCATGGAGCTCAGTATGAGTTTGTATCTGGGGCTTCCTGTGAGTATTTTGCTGGCTATCCTTCAATCGGCCGTCACGTCACGCCTGCAGATCTTTGGCGTGAGTCCGAATCTGGCACTTTTGTTCACCGTTGGCTGGGTGCTCTTCTGCGGCGTTCGCCAGGGGATAGCTGTTGCTCTGGTGGGTGGGCTGGTGTTGGATGCGCTATCTGGCGCCCCCTTTGGCTTCTCAACGCTCTCTCTGTTGCTTGCCAGTTTGGTAGCAGGGCTGGGGGAGAGCAACGTCTTTCGCACGGCGTGGTTCCTGCCCTACCTGGTCATCGCGCTGGCGACATTGGCCTACGAAGGGACGCTGATGTTCTTGCTGCGTATGGCCGGCCGCCCGATGGTCTGGGCTCCCGCGCTGGGACGCATCGTCTTCCCAGAGGCGCTCCTCAACCTGCTTTTCATGCCGCTGGTGTATATGTTGCTGGGCAGATTGCGCGTCATATGGGGTCCAGAGTCGGCTGAATGGCAATGAACGATAGACCCATATCTCGAGTCCGCTTCATTTTGCTCCGTATCTTTACTGTTATTGCCTTTACGATAATCGGCGTTAGGCTGTGGGATCTACAGATCATCTCTTCTGCGAAATATGCAGAGCTGGCAGATCGCAATCGCTACCGCCTTGTCCCGATTGACGCTCCGCGGGGTATCATATATGATCGCTACGGGCGTATTCTGGTGCGCAATGTGCCCAGTTTCGCTGTCAGCATCCTTCCCGCCAGCCTGCCTGAGGATGGGGAGGAACGGCGCAAGGTCCTCGAGCGCGTGAGTGAGCTGATCAACAGGGCCGCGCCATTGCCCGTGGACGAAGCGACATCCGCGGATACTGGGTCTCGGCCCGAGGCCTCTGCGCCTGTGGCGGGACGCCAGACGGCGCGCACAGAGACGAGCATCGAAACGATCCTGGCAGAGCGGACGCTAAGCCCCTATGCGCCCGTACGCGTCGCCCGTGCTGTGGACAGTCAGGCGGCGTTTATCATTGAGGAGGAGCAACTCGAACTGCCCGGCGTGCTGGTTCAGGTTGAGCCCTTGCGTCATTATATCGACGGTCCCCTCACGGCACATTTGCTGGGCTACGTGGGCAACATTCCGAGCGAATATGCGGAAAGCTATCTCGAGCGAGGCTACGATCCGAGCGACCAGGTTGGGCTCACAGGCATCGAGCTTACCCAGGAGGCTTTGCTGCATGGCGTCAAGGGACGCAAGCATATTGAGGTCGATGCCTTTGAGCGTGAAGTAGCCGTTATCGCCTCTGAACCGGCTGTGCAGGGCAAGAGCATCGTGTTGACCATCGATGTCGAGCTACAGAAGGCTACAGAGGCCGCTCTACGCCAAGGGATGCGCGCTGCCGGGTCGTCTGTGGGTGTCTGTGTGACGATGGACCCACGGACAGGCGAGATTCTGTCTCTGGTATCTTTGCCCAGCTATGATAACAACCTGTTCTCAGGGGGCATTTCCTATAGCGACTATGCGGAGCTGAGCGGTAACAGAGACCGCCCTTTGGTGAACCACGCCATCAGTGGGCAGTATCCCCCTGGCTCGACATTCAAGATTGTGCCCGCGGCTGCTGCGCTCGAGGAGGGCGTCATCGATGCCTCCACGCGCCTTTCATGCGCCGGCACGTTGTGGCTGCCCAATCGGTATTTTCCAGATGATCTCTCCAAAGCGCAACCATTCTACTGCTGGCGTATACAGGGACATGGCTCGCTCGATATCCTGGGCGGACTGCGGCAGTCGTGTGATATCTTCTTCTATCAGCTCACTGGGGGCTTTCGTGAGTTCGAGGGGCTAGGGATCGAGCGCCTGGCCAAGTATGCTGGCGTGTTCGGCTTTGGTGAACCCTCGGGCATCGAGCTTTCGGGCGAGGCGGCAGGGCTGTTGCCCAGCGACAGCTGGAAGCGCCACAACTATGGCGAGATATGGTACACTGGAGACACCTACAACGCGGCCATAGGGCAGGGCTATATCCTGGCCACCCCATTGCAGGTGCTCAATGCAGCGGCTGCGGTCGCGAATGGTGGCACGCTTTATCGCCCTCAGCTTGTGTACCAAGTTCGGGACGCCGAGGGCTCTGTGCGCCATGCCCTGGTGCCCGAGCCTATCAGGGAGCTGGGGATCGATGAAGCGAACCTGGCGCTGGTGCGCCAGGGCATGCGTGAAGCGGTGACCATGGGGACGGCGTGGCATGCCTTCATGCCCGAACTCGCTGTGGCTGGCAAGACCGGCACGGCCGAGTATCCGGGCCTTGACGAGCAAGGGAACTTGCTCTTGGACGAGCAAGGCAACCTGCCGACCCATGCTTGGTTCACGGCCTTTGCCCCCTACGAGGCGCCCGAGATCGCCCTGGTGGTGTTTCTGGAGGGTGGGGGCGAAGGCTCCCAGGTTGCCGTACCGGTGGCAGCAGAGATCTTGCGATACTATTTCGCTTTGCCCCCCAAGTGACCGTATGGTAGATGCGGGTGTAGGAAGGAGGCGGGCCTTGATCGAATCGAGCTCCCACGAGCCTGAGACAAGCGGCCCTGCCGAGGAACGAGCCACATTCCAGACGAGCCCCAATCGGGGTGCCCGATCGGAGCAACGCACGCGCATCAAAGGCACGCGCGAGGGGTTGACGATCACGCTTGGCGTTGGCGAGTTTTCGCAGTTGCTGAGCGAGTTGAGTGACCATTTGGCGAATCAGGGGGCCTTTTTTCGGGGTGGCCGAGTGGCTTTGGAGGTTGGAGATCGTCCACTTCGACAGACTGACCTCGAGAGCCTCCGGGACCTGCTTGAGCAGTATGATATGATCTTCCGCACGGTGGTGACGCCTAACCTCGAGTCACAACACGCGGCTCGGGCGCTGGGCCTTCGGATTGTGGAACCCAGTCCACCCCAGGAGACAGAAACTTGGTCTTCTGATGTATCGAGCAGGACTGTGGCGACATCAGGGTCCATGCCTCAGGGGAGCAGGGGTATTCTCGTCCGCCACCTGGTTCGTTCTGGCCAAGTTGTGCGCCATACTGGCCATGTGGCGATCATTGGCGATGTGAACCCCGGCGCTGCGGTGATTGCCGGCGGGGATATCGTCGTCTGGGGACGACTCTATGGCATGGCCCATGCCGGCTCGATGGGCGATGAATCGGCTGTGGTGTGTGCGCTAGAGATGGCTCCCATGCAGTTGCGCATTGGCCAGATCATAGCGCGCCAGGAGGATGGGATCGCCCCGCACGGCCGAGCCGACACGGTGCCCGACTTGCGCTATCCGTCCGGCACGGCCTCCGATTCAGAAGCGCCAATTCATCCTGAGGTAGCGTATGTGGACGATGCCAAGATCCTGATCGCAAGATGGGATACCACGCGACGAGGAGCTTAGCCGCATGCCTACGCGGGTGATCACAGTGACCTCAGGCAAAGGCGGAGTGGGCAAGACAACCACGACCGCTAATCTGGGCGTGGCCTTGGCGCGGTTGGGTCAACGTGTGGTCATCATCGATACAGACATCGGCTTGCGCAACCTCGATGTGGTCATGGGGCTGCAAAATCGCATCATCTACGATATCGTGGACTTGGTTGAGGGTCGCTGTCGCTTGCGCCAGGCGCTCATTCGCGACCGGTTTGTGCCGGATCTCTATCTGCTCCCAGCAGCACAGAGTCGAGACAAGAGCGCACTGAGCCCAGCCGATATGATCCGGGTGTGCGAGAGTCTGCGCGGCGAGAGCGACTTTGTCCTGATCGACTCACCCGCTGGCATCGAGTCTGGCTTTCGCAATGCGGTGGCGCCAGCCGACGAATTCGTGCTCATCACGACACCGGATGCTCCATCCATCCAGGATGTAGACCGCGTGCTCGGCATCCTCGAGTCGGAGCGCCGCCGTGTGCTCGGGCTCATCATTAATCGAATACATCCCGATCTGGTGCAACGCCAGCAGATGTTGAACCCAGAGCAGATGCTCAGGATGCTATCCATTGACCTCTTGGGGATCATCCCCGAAGCAGAGGAGGTGTTGGTGGCGAACGGGCGCGGCATACCCGCAGCTCACGACGATAGCACACTCGTAGGCAAAGCCTACAGCAACATCGCGCGCCGCGTGCTGGGCGAAAACGTGCCTTTCATGGCCGCGCTCCAGGGCCGGAAGACCTTTTGGCAACGCATTGGCCTGGGCAGAAGGCGGAAGCGCTAGCATGCAGCGTCACTTTGGTTTGCGAGTGTTTCATGGTGGTTAGCTCTTGGCGTCGATTCGACTGGCCCCTCTTCGCTGCCACCGTCATCCTCATGCTGATCGGTGGAGCGATGATCTACAGCGCCTATGAGATCAACGTTGAATCTCCTGGCAGCGGTCTCTTGGACAATCTGGTGTTCCGGCAGGGACTTTTCGGTGTGGTCGGTCTCATCCTATACTTCGCGGCCGCGGCGATTGACTACCATCGTCTGCTCTCCCTGTCGCGCTGGATCTATCTTTTCATCGTGTTCATCCTAGGCATCACGTTGTTGGTTGGGCGGATCGCGTTTGGGGCCCAGAGTTGGATCGAGCTGCGCCAGTTCGCGCCCCAGCCCTCAGAGTTCGCCAAGGTCTTGATGGTTTTCGTGCTGGCGCGCCAGTTGAGCAGCGATCAGGTGGATTTGGAGAGACCTTGGCCTCTTCTGAGATCGATGCTGATGAGTGTGCCGCCCGTTCTGCTGATCTATCTTCAGCCCGACTTTGGCACAGCCCTAATCCTCCTGACTACTTGGCTGGGCCTGGTATTCCTCTCCGGCGTGCGTTGGCGCCATCTGGCGATTCTGGCTCTGGTCGCCGCCGTGTTAGCCCCTGTACTCTGGTTCCAACTGGAAGGCTATATGCGCGAGCGTTTTGTAACCTTTCTTTTTCCGGATCAGGATCCCTCAGGCGCGAGCTACAATGTGAATCAAGCGCTCATCAGCATTGGCTCGGGAGGCTGGTGGGGCAAGGGGCCCTTGAGAGGCCCCCAGACCCAACTCTACTTTTTGCGCGTTCGGCACACGGATTTTATCTTCTCGGTACTGGCCGAGGAGATGGGCTTCTTGGGGTCGCTCCTGCTGATCGCGCTGTTTGCGTTTGTCATCCTGCGGCTGGTCCGTGTCGCCTGGTCAGCTCGGGACAGCTACGGGCGCTTGGTTGCGGGCGGCGTAGCCATCATGATTCTCGTGCAGACGCTGATCAACCTGGGCATGAATGCGAATCTGATGCCCGTCACCGGCTTGCCATTGCCCCTGGTAAGCTACGGCGGGAGCTCCCTGATCACCACATTGCTGGCCCTGGGGACGGCCCAGAGCGTTGCTGCGCGTCAGCAGGTCGGGGAGCGAGCTCTGGTATGATGTGTGGCGAATGCGCCAAGGACCCATCCCGACAAGATCGCTCAAAGCGAGAGGGAAGAAGTTAGATGATGGCAGATCGCGTTCGGGTGCGATTCGCGCCCAGTCCGACAGGCTATTTTCACGTGGGTGGAGCCCGCACGGCGCTCTTCAACTGGCTCTTTGCGCGCCATCACGGCGGGCGATTCATCCTGCGCATCGAGGATACGGATCGCGCCCGCTATCAGCCGGAGGCCTTGCCCGACCATCTGGAGGGACTGCGCTGGCTGGGATGGTGGTGGGACGAGGGGCCAGAAGTTGGTGGCGATTATGGCCCCTATTTCCAGTCTGACCGCCTCGACCTCTACAAGGAGTTTGCCGAGAAGCTGGTCGCGGAAGGTAAGGCCTATCGCTGCTATTGTAGCCCCGAGCGCTTGGCCGCGCTGCGAGAGGCACAACACGCGGCTAACATCGCCTACGGTTACGATCGGCATTGCCGCTATCTCACGCGCCAACAGATTGCAGACCTGGAGGCGCAAGGCATCGAGCCCGTGATCCGGCTCGCCATTCCGCTCGAGGGATCCACCTCCTTTGACGATGTGCTGCGCGGCCATATCACCGTGGAGAACGACCAGCTCGATGATCTGGTACTGCTCAAGTCAGATGGGTTTCCCACCTATCATCTGGCCAACGTGGTGGATGATCACCTCATGGAGATCAGTCACATCATGCGCGGCGAGGAGTGGCTCTCCTCCGTCCCGAAGCATGTGCTGCTCTATGACGCGTTCGGCTGGCCGATGCCCATCCAGGCCCATCTCCCGACAATTCTCGACCCCTCGGGCAAGGGCAAGCTGAGCAAGCGCAAGAAGAGGCTCCCCGGCGGCGGCGAGATGCTGACGTTTGTGCACGAGTTTCGGCAGGCTGGCTATCTGCCTGAGGCGCTGACCAACTTTCTGGCGCTTGTGGGCTGGTCTTACGATGGCGAGCGCGAGTTTTTCACGCGGGATGAGTTGGTGCGCTGCTTTGCGTTGTCCAAAGTGAGCAAGGCGCCCAGCGCCTTTGCTTATGACAAGCTGGAATACATGAACGCCAGCTATATTCGGGGCTTGGGGCCCAGCGATCTCGCGGGCAGGCTCATGGGGATCTATCGCGCAGCGGGCATCGAGGTAGACATCGAAACGGTCATCAAGATCGTGCCCTTGGTGCAAGAGCGCCTCAAGACCCTGAACGACGTATTGCCTCTGACCGACTTTCTTTTCGCCGCGAGGCTCGAGTATGACGCCGACTTGCTGATCCAGAACAAGATGGATCGCGCCAGCACGCTGGAATTGCTGCGCGCGGCGCAGGCCACCCTCTCCAGCTTGGAGAGGTTCGATGAAGCGACAATCGAGCAAGCTCTGCGCGGACTTCAGGATGAGCTCGGCGTCAAGACACGGCCTTTTTTCGGCTGCATTCGCGCAGCGACGACCGGCAAGGAGGTCTCGCCGCCTCTCTTTGGCAGTCTGGAGATCCTGGGGCAGGACATGGTGGCCCGGCGGCTTGCTGCGGCGATCGACCGTCTGACGACATCCTGAACTCACGGCGACGCCTCTGTGTGCGGCTCCCAGGTGCTCATGTTCCTACGAGCCTGGGCATCTGCGCGTTTTCTGGGCGCTCCGCCGCGCCATGCGAACGTCCACGAATGCCCGACAGCCCCTTCAGTAGACGCCAAATCCCGTCGGCCCAAGAGAAGCCATCATAGGCCCAATGCGATAGGGGCCAGAGAATGCGCGGACCCATGCGGGCCCGGGTGTGAGAGGGCACATCCAGGAGAATATGCATGGCCCAGGCGAGAGCCCACCTGCCCGACCCAACGCGTGCCATGCGACCAACGGC
The DNA here is from genome assembly GCA_016928125.1 of Anaerolineae bacterium. The sequence continues at coordinate 4,298 of JAFGLK010000377.1, read as the reverse complement.
CCATAGGCCCGCGAGCATCAACAGACTGTGCGAGGCATGGTGTAGATCCTGGATTGGCTTGGAGGGGAGCGGCCAACCCGTGTGAGCCAGGTCCAACCGCCTTCGATGTCTGAGCAGCCAAGCTGGATAGAGCAGATAGAAGGGCAAGTCGGGCGCGACCCCAGCCAACAGCAAGCCAGGCTTGCGGCCCACAAAGAGAGCAGTGACGGCCAAGTGTGATAACGGATCCATGCTGCTTGTCGCCTCCTCGCATCGAGCCCGATCACGTAGCTGCGATCAGGCTTGGGATGGTTCCTAGCCTGGGCGATATACGGTGGGATCAAGCCCCGACGGGATGTGCACAGGTTTCGTGAGACATTTGCGAATGGCGCCCAGGCATGAGCCTGGACCGGGATGTCGCTGATTACGCCACAGGAAAAGGAGACGATATGCCAGTTCTTGCGCAGGATATCGACGCCCATCTACATGCGGTGGCGCCTTGGGTCGACTGGGAGCACACCTGCGACGGGTTCAAGTATGGTGATCCCGCCAGCGAGGTCAAGGGGATCGCGGTCGCCTGGCAATCGCTGCAGCGCGCGCTCGAGGAGGCCCACGCGCTGGGGTGCAACCTCTTTGTCACCCACGAGCCCACCTTCTACAGCCATATGGACGATGACGAACGGCTCAAGGCAACCGAGCCCGCTCGGCGCAAGATGGCCTTTCTCGATCATGCGGATATGGCCGTCTATCGCTGCCATGATGCCTGGGACGTGTATCCGCAGATCGGCATCGTAGATGCGTGGAGTCGCTTTCTGGGGCTTGGCGAGCCGATCGCTCGCGCCAAGTATTACAATCTGCACGCCCTGGAGTCGGTCAGCGCCTGGGAGTTAACCTATCGCCTGGCCCAGCGAGTCGCCTCTCTGGGCGAGGGTGCGGTGCAATTCGTGGGCACCAAGTGGCAGATGGTGAGTCGTCTGGCCGTGGGCACGGGAGCCATCACGAATGTACGCCAGATGGTGGAGCTGGGCGCCGACGTGGTGCTGGCCACCGACGATGGCACCACGCTGTGGCGTGACGCCGCCTGGATGGAGGATCTGGGCGTCCCCATGATCATCGTCAACCACATGACGGCCGAGATTCCGGGCCTGCGCAGGCTGGCGGAGCACTTCCAGGAACGCTTTCCGCAGATCCCGGTGCATTTCGTGGGGCCGACCTGTTCCTACGCGCTTGCCGCCACCCAACGCAACGCCGATGTCTCGATTCACATGCGCCGCGATGACCTGGAGGACTTGCCCCCGATCGAACTGCCCTCAGGCTACACGGCCAGGGCGATGCGAGAGGACGAGGCCTGGGCCTACCTGGCCGTAATGAACAAGTCCAACTACTCGGGTGAGGCCGACGAAATCTGGTTCGAGCGCACCTTCTCCAGCGACCCCGAGTATGACCCCGCCTTCCTGCAGATCATCTGGAGAGGAGAGCAGCCAGTGGCAGCCGCTGCTGGTTGGCATACCGAGATCGAAGGGGAGCGCTGGGGCGTGGTGCATTGGGTGGGCGTGGATAGCGGCGAGCGCGGGAAGAAACTGAGCCGCGCCGTGAGCCTGGCCGCCCTCCACTGTCTGAAGGCGCGGGGCCTTGGCAAGGCCATGCTGATCACGCAAGACTGGCGCATGGCCGCGATCGCCACCTATCTACGGCTGGGCTTCAAGCCCTGGCCGAACAAGACGGCGCCCGAGCAGGTGTGGCAGCGGGTGCTGACTAACCTGCAGAGCTGGCGGCGGTGGGGGCGCCGGGCTCATTGGGAGGAGCTATCACCAAGCTAGAGGTGTCGGCCGCCGCCACTCGGGTGGGCAGCATAGGCCACGCCCAGCAGCATAGGATAAAGAGCCCGGACCATGAATTGGCCCGGGCTCCCTCACGCGCCTTGCTTCAGGACCCAGCCTGCGCAGTGTTCAGCGCAGTGCAGCTGCATTCCAGACCGGCTTGAGCCCGCAACCTCTGGCGAGCCCTTACCTTTGGATGATCCACCTCGGATTCCAGTCGATTCCTGAGCTGCTCGTCAGGCGAATCTCCACGGTCGAGCCATCAGAGCGCACCATGTAGATGTCCTGTCCACCGAGAGCATCCCAGCCCGAGAAGGCGATCCACTCTCCGTCAGGCGACCAGCTCAGATCGCCCCGCCAGCCATCCATGGTCCGATTGCGCGTCAGGCGCAGCGGCTGGCCCATGCCATCGGCTCTGACGGTGTAGATCTCCGCGTTATCATCTCGCCAGGAGCAGAAGGCGATCACCTCTCCGTCCGGCGCCCAGGTGGGATGCGAGTCGCTGGCAGGATCTGTAGTCAAGCGCCTCTGGTTTCGCCCGTCCGGATTCATCACATAGATGTCCGTATTCGTGTACAACAGATCCTCCGAGTCAAAGGCGATCAGATCCCCCACGGGCGACCAAGTGGGATTCCTGTCGTGTGAGAAATCGCGGCGGGTCATATTGTAGGGCCCAGGGCCAAGGATGATATCATCAACCGTCTCGGTGAAGGTGATGCCATAGATCTCAATGTCCTGGGGCCCGTCGCGATAGCTCTCAAAGACCACAGTCGACGTGATCGGTGACCAGTCGGGATGCGTATCGACGGCGGGATGGGATGTGAGTTGGTACAAGCCTATGCCACTGCGGTCCACAGCATAGATGTCACGGTTCCCGCTCTGCTCGGATTCAAAGAGCACCTTACGATCGCGAGGCGAGAAGCCTGCCCCATAGTCATCCGCCTCATTGGTGGTCAACCGCACAGGCGCCCCAAACGTGACCTCGGGCAGGTAGCCCAGAATGGGCAACGCATAGAGCTCAGAGCTCTCCCCGTCGCGATCGGACTCGAACACAACCGTCATGCCATCGTGCGAGGGCAGTGGGTTCTGATCGCTGGCCGGGTCGTTGGTGAGATTCGTCTCGGCTCCGGTCGCCACGTTGAGAAGATAGATCTCCCAGTTGCCATCGCGATTGGACTCGAAGACGACAAACCCATCTCGCGGGCGTGGTACAGGGCGCCAGATCAGAGGCAAGTAATAGACGCTGTCGATGGATGTGGGGTCGGGGGTAGGTGTGACAGGAATAGGCCGGTAGTAGATCGTATCGCTCACCGTGACGGTGGTGACGATCCCGCCTCTCGTTTTGCTCAACTCGGCCCAAACCGTACGCAACCCTTCCTCGCCGCGCTCCAGCCGGTGATCGGGGATATGGCTCCGGAAATCCTGCCATCCGAGGCCCATACCACCGTCATGGCTGAGCCGCATCTCATCCCAATCCCCATAGATGTCGAGCGAAACGGTGAGGTCGTTGGTGACGGGTGCATCATGATCGATGATCAGCGGATAGACGTCTTCCCGCATACCTATGTTCACGACCCAGTAGGTCTCCCATTCGGCCGTCTGATAGTATCCGACGCCGATCTCCCGCACCTTATCATTGGTGAGGACCCAGCGCTCCGTCGTCGTCTCAAGCCAGGCTGCGACCACGCTTTCAGGGTTGGGATAGTTCTTGGCGCTGTTCTGCCCCACAGCTCGGCCCGTGTAGTAGGTGGCCAGACGCTGATCCCAGCGACACACGAACACCGGATCAGGCGTCCCAGGGTCGTAGGTGTCGTTTCCAAAGTAGCCATCCTCGGCCATGTCAAAGGCATGGTAGCGCGCCGCCTGATCCAGCTCGGGCGCACGCTTGAGAGGCAGCAACTTGACGCCGTCGCGCGCGGCGATGTCGGCGCGCGCGAGATTGATGAGTCTGACCAGCTCCCACTCAAAAGGCTCATTCATCGGCGCTGGCGCCGGGCCTCCGCAGCCTGTCGCCAAAAGGGACAGGGGCTCGACCTCCATGAATACGCCCTCCCCGACTTGCGACTCATTTCCGGCCAGCTGCTGCGCACCCGCCGGCCCCAGCAGGGCGCCCTGCGCTGCCACCAGGGCCAAGACGATCAGCGCGAGCGACCAGAGGAGCCTCAACCGTCGCGGCGATCTACCGATTGTGTGCATCTCCCATTCCTCCCTCGATCATGAAAGTTGAACTGGCAGGCCCAATCTACATGATCTCTTGCGTCTCATCAAGCCACTTTGCGCTCTACTGGCCACAATCAGGGCTCCTATGATCTTCACGCACATCAACTAGAGCCTTGAGCGCTCTTGACGAGCTGATCCATCGTGGCTTCGCCGGCCAGTTCTAGCCATTGGACTGCTTCCAGGGCCGATTTCTGACCAGCAGTCGGTTCGTTCGCTGGCTTTGGGACATGATGTCATCGGGATACAGCAGCCGGATGCCGTTCGGCTCAGAGCTGAGCG
>JAFGLK010000052.1 GCA_016928125.1 Anaerolineae bacterium | reverse complement strand
CGCTGGTCGACCGTCTCGTGACTGGCCGGCATCGCGCTGCCTCCAGCCGGGATGTGGAGCAGATTGCCGCCCGATCCATCGGAGCCCAGAAGGGTGGCCAGAATGCCATTGTCCGACTCGCTGGCGCGCAAGAGCACAGCGCCGGCGCCGTCCCCGAATAGGATACACGTCGAGCGATCGCTCCAGTCCGTGACCCGCGACAGGGCGTCGGCACCGATCACGAGCACTAGGTTGTGTTCTCCTGAGGCGATCGCCTGGCTCCCCATCACCAGGGCATAGACGAACCCCGAGCACCCGGCATTGAGGTCAAAGGCCCCCGCCCTGGTGGCCCCCAGCGCATCCTGAACCAGGCAGGCCGTAGAGGGCATCCAGTGGTCAGGCGTCGCCGTGCCGACGATGATCAGATCCACTTCTCTGGGATCGGCGTCCGCCTCCTGCAGGGCCGCCCGGGCGGCCGCGATCGCCATATGACTCGTGGCTTCATGATCGCTGGCGATGTGACGTTCGACGATGCCCGTTCGCGTGCGGATCCATTCATCCGAGGTATCGACGATCTCGCATAGATCTCCGTTCGTTACGACCCGCTCGGGCGTATACATGCCCCACCCGATGATTTCCGCTCGGCGAACCAGTTTAGGCCCCCTCAAAGCGCCTGAAAACCAGGCTCACATTGTGTCCACCAAAGCCGAACGAGTTCGATAGAGCGATGCGGATCTCGGCCTCCCTGGCTTGGTTGGGTACATAGTCCAGGTCACATTCGGGATCCGGATGCTCGAGGTTCATGGTGGGCGGGATGACGCCATGCAAGATGCTCTTGATGCAGAAAATGGCCTCGACCGCGCCAGCGGCGCCTAGCAGATGGCCAGTCATCGACTTGGTGGCGCTGATGGGGATGCGATAGGCCTCCTCGCCCAGGGCTTTCTTGATGGCGATCGTCTCGCTCGCATCGTTGAGCGGGGTACTGGTGCCATGGGCATTGATATAGTCGATGTCGCTCGGCTCGAGTCGGGCTTCTTCTAGCGCCAGCAGCATGCAGCCGGTCGCTCCGGTGCCATCCGGCTCGGGGGCGGTGATATGGTAGGCATCATCATTGCTGCCATACCCGATCACCTCGGCCAAGATCGTCGCGCCGCGCGCCAGTGCGTGCTCGAGAGACTCGATGACCAAAACGCCGGCGCCCTCTCCGATTACAAAGCCATCTCGATCCCGGTCAAAGGGGCGCGAGGCGTGCTCAGGATCGTCGTTGCGCTCCGACAGCGCTCGCATGGCCGAGAATCCAGCCACAGCGATGGGGATGACCCCCTTCTCGGAGCCGCCGCACAAGGCCACATCGGCGATGCCACGGCGGATCATGTTGCTTGCTTCGCCGATGGCATTTGCTCCGGTGGCACAAGCCGAGGTCACCGCCATGTTGGGGCCTCGGAGGCCGAACTCAATCGAAACCATGCTGGCGGCGCTCTCGGGCAGGATCATGGGGATCATCGTCGGGCTCACCTTGCTCGGGCCGCGCTCCAGCAGGATCTCAGTCTGGCCCGTGACGGTGGTCATACCGCCGATGCCCGAACCGATGATGACGGCGGTTCGTTCCCCTAATCCGTCTACAAACGAGATCTGGGCCTGGGCCACTGCTTCGCGTGCCGCCACGAGGGCATACTGCACAAAGGGATCCAGCCGGCGTATGTCCCGGCGCGAGAAATGGTTCTCGGGGTCAAAGTCTTTGACCTCTGCAGCAATGCTGCTGCGATAGTCCGTGGCGTCAAAACCCTTGATCGTTGCGACGCCAGACCGGCCATGGACCAATGCATTCCATGTGGTGTCCAAGTCGTTTCCCAGGGGCGACACCGTTCCCATACCTGTCACCACAACGCGTCTCACCATATATCAGCCTCCCGTAGCATGTCTTTTGCCCACTTTGTGCGGGCGAAGAGGGCTTTCCGATCGCCCTGTTGCATGCCTTCCCGCCCATCGGTATCCCCTTGCCACCTGACGAAAAGCCTGCTCACGCATGCGGGCTCAGGGCGGGTGCTGGTCGAGTGAAGATCCAGCCATCTCTGGGCGGTGCAGACATGTTCCAGACGATGGACTCACGACTCTGTTTACTGACGGCTTGCTCAGGCGCAAGAGAGCGCATCGCGCATCGTTTTGCGCATGATCACATCCCTTGTAACACATCCCAGCCCAAAGAGTTACCCCCTGCCTGTGGATGACTTGCCTCGGCTTTGCATCTGGGCTCACCGGACGGCTCGCCGCAACTTGGGTTTGGGCGTGGTGTTGTTCCCTGCGATTCATTCACTGGGAAGCAAGCCAGATGCTCAGAACGCCCCTGACCGAGTGGCTCAACCTGAAACACCCCATTGTGCAGGCCGGCATGGCCTGGGCTGCTACCTGGGAGTTGGTCGTGGCTGTAGCGCGTGCCGGCGCATTGGGCGTTCTGGGAGCGGGCAATGCTCCCACCGAGTGGGTGCACGAGCAGATTACGCGGGTCAGAGCGGCAGGCGTTGGCATGTTCGGCCTGAATGTGCCGCTCTTTAGCCCCTTCACCGAGCAGGTGGTCCAGTTGGCGGCTGAGGAACGCGTGCCTGTGGTGACGACGGGGGCAGGCAATCCCACGCCGCACATCGCGGTCCTGAAAGCTGCTGGAACCGCGGTGATCCCTGTGGTGGCCTCCTCGGCTCAGGCCAGGCGATTCGTGAGCGCAGGCGCGGATGCGCTGATTGCGGAGGGCATGGAGGCCGGCGGTCACGTAGGCGACGTGACGACGCTGGCGTTGCTGCCCCAGGTGGTCGACTCGGTGGATGTGCCTGTGATCGCGGCGGGTGGTTTCGCCGACGGGCGCGGCCTGGTGGCGGCTCTCGCTTTGGGCGCCTCTGGCATCCAAATGGGCACCCGTTTTGTCTGCACCGAGGAATGTATCGCCCATCCGGCCTACAAAGAGGCCATTCTGCGCGCGCATGAGCGCTCGACCATGGTCACGGGCCATTCGATCGGACATCCGGTGCGCTGCATCCGCAACCCACTGACGCGCGCCTTCGAGGCCCTGGAAAAGCAAGGGGCCACGCGGGAGGAGCTTTTGGCTTTCGGGACGGGGCGCTTTCGTAGGGCCATCCTCGAGGGGGATGTGTTGCAGGGCTCGGTGATGGCCGGACAGGGCTCGGGCCTCATCCGCGATATCGTGCCCGCAGCCAAAGTCATACATCGGACGATACAGCAGGCCGAGTCTCTGCTGCAACATATGCAGACACTCAAACTCGACTAGGGAAAGGATCATGACACACACGCAACGGCATGTCGCACTGCTCTTCCCAGGACAGGGGTGTCAGTTTGTGGGCATGGGCGCCGATCTCTATGCCGCCTATCCAGAGGCGCGTGCTATCTACGACCAGGCGGACGAGGTGCTCGACTTCTCCCTGAGCAAGCTCTGCTTCGAGGGGCCTCAAGAAGCCCTCGATGACACCGCGAACACCCAGCCGGCCATCTATACGACGGCGCTCGCCCTGTGGCAAGTTCTGAGCCCTCGATTGGGGGCGGTGCGAGATCGGATCGCCTGTCTCGCCGGACATAGCCTGGGTGAGTTCTGCGCCCTGGCCATCGCGGGCGCCTTTGATTTCGCCGATGGGCTGCGTTTGGTGAGGCGTCGTGGCGAGGCCATGCGCGATGCTGGCGCAAAGGCGCCCGGCGGCATGGCCGTCATCATTGGGCTCGCCGACGAGGAGGTGGCCGCGATCGTGGCCGAGGCCAACGGTGAGGCGGAAGAGGAGGTCTGGATCGCCAACCTCAACTCCCCCGGGCAGGTGGTCATCGCCGGCAGGCACGAGGGGCTCGAGCGCGCGCTGGCGCTGGCCAAGGCGCGCAAGGCCAAGCGCGCGCTGCCGCTCGCCGTCAGCGTGGCCTGTCACACGCCGCTGATGCGAGAGGCCGCCGCGAGCCTGGGTGAGGCTCTGGAGCGCACCTGCTTCACGATGCCCTGGGCGCCAGTTGTGTGCAACAGCGTGGCCGAGCCTTTGAGCGAGGTGAGCGTCATCAAAGCTGCTCTTCTATGTCAGCTCTACTCGCCCGTGCGCTGGGTCGAGTCGATTGAAAGAATGGTGGCCGACGGGGTCTCGATTGGCCTCGAAGTGGGGCCGCGCCAGGTGGTCTCAGGGCTGATTCGACGAATCGACGCCTCGCTCGCTTTGTACGGCGTCACTGACGCCGCCAGCATCGACAAACTGGATGTGGAGGCT